>JAQBQI010000631.1 GCA_028287085.1 Myxococcaceae bacterium | reverse complement strand
CGCTCGACCCCGCCGCGCTCGCCGCCGTCGCCGCGCTGCCGCGGCTCACCGCGCTCACCCTCCGCGTCGCGCGCCTCCCCCCGCTCGACGCGCTCGCGGGCTCCGCCTCGCTGCGCCGCCTCGACCTCGGCCACCGCGCCGAGGCCCTCTCGCCCGCCACGCTCGCGGCCCTCCCGCTGCTCCCGCAGCTCACCGCGCTCAACCTCCACGACCCGATGAACGTCTCCGCGGCGCTGCTCCAGCGCCTCGCCGCGATGCCCTCGCTCGCGTCGCTGGGGCTCCCCTTCGCGCGCCGCTTCGAGCCGCAGTGCCTCGCCGCGCTGCCGCCCGTCGAGGCCCTCTCCTTCGCCGGCTCGCAGGCCCTCCAGGACAAGGACCTCGCCGCCCTCCCCCCCGCGCTCTCGCTCCGCGCGCTCTCGCTGATGCACACCCGCGTGCGCGGCGACCTGCTCGCCCGCGCCGCCGCGTGGCCCGAGCTCGCCACCCTCGACCTGCGCCACTCGCGCATCAAGCTCCCCTGGCTCGACGCGCTCGCGGGGCACCCCGCCCTTGCCGCGCTCGGCCTCGACGGCCTGCGCCCCTCCGCGGCGACGCTCGCCCTGCTCGCGCAGCTCCCGCGCCTCCAGCACCTCCACGCCACCTGGGTGCGCCCCGGAACCTGGCTCGCCGCCCTCGCCGCCAGGCCCTCCCTCGTCACGCTGCGCCTCGACGGGACCGTCGTCACCGACGCGCAGCTCCGCCCCTTCGCGGGCGCGCCCGCCCTCGAAGAGCTGGGCCTCGGCGGGTGCGTGCGCCTCACCGACCGCGCGATCGTCGCGCTCGCGCAGACCCCGTCGCTGCGCCGCCTCGACCTGTCGCAGCTCACGGCGCTCACCGACGCGAGCCTGCGTGCGCTGGCGACGCTCCCACACCTGGAGGCGCTCTCGGTCGCGGGTGTCACGGGCTTCACGCCGCCCGGGCTGCGCGCGCTGTCGGCCTCCGCCTCGCTGCGCGACCTCGACCTCCGCGGCACCGCGTCGACCGCCGAGGTGCTGCGCGACCTGCTCGCCTCGGCGCCGCGCGATCACCTCGACCTCCGCGGCTACCACCCTCCGGACGCGACCGACGTGGCCGAGCTCGAGCGCTCCTTCCCGGGCGTCGCGCTGACGGTCGACCCCTGGCAGCGCTCGCGTCACCGGCTGCTCGCCGACCGCCGCGTCAACGCGAGCGGGCTCGACGGCGGCCGCCTCGCGCTGGCCAACGACGTCCCCTTCCCGGGCGGCGTGGGCGTGCCCGCGTGCGTGCGCCGCATCGGCGACGGCGCCTCGCTGCTGGTGCTCACCACGAAGGGCGCGCTGGTGACCCTGCACCCCGACAAGACCGCGACGGTGTCGGCGCTGCCGGAGCACCGCGCGCCGCTGCGCCTCGTCAGCCACGACGGCTGGATGGGCGAGGACCGCGACGCCCCGCCGGGCGACGCCGAGCCGCGCGCCGCGGTCTGGGTGGCCGCGCACCCGGGCGGTGCGCGGGCGCTCTTCACGACGCCGGGCGGGGCCCTGGCGCTGGTCACCGCGGAGGCGACGCTGGTGATCCGTTGCGACGCGATCTACACGGGCCGCTACGCGCTCTCGAGCGACGGGGCGACGCTCACGGTGCCCGCGATGGAGGGCGCCTTCGCCTACGAGGTCGACGCGCTCGTGGCGTGGGCCCGCGCGCACGCGGTGTGATCGCGCGCCCGCCACCGCGCGGGTAGATTCCGCCGATGGAAACCAGACAGCTCCACCGCGGCCGCCTGCTCGATCACCTCCACCTCGTCGTGCGCGACCTCGCGGCCAGCAGGCGCTTCTACACCGCCGCGCTCGGCGCGCTCGGCGTGCCGATGGGCGGCGAGGGCCCCGGCTTCTTCTGGGCCGACGAGCTCTTCGTCTCCGACCTCACCAGCCCCGCCTCGAACGGCGCCCTCACCGGCCGCAGCCACTTCGCCTTCCAGGCGGCCGACCGCGAGGCGGTCGAGCGCTTCCACCGCGAGGGCCTCGCGGCGGGCGGCGCCGACCACGGCGCGCCGGGCGAGCGCGCATACCACCCGGGGTATTACGCCGCCTTCCTCACCGACCCCGACGGCAACAACGTCGAGGCGGTGTTCCACGGCGAGGCGAAGCGCTCGGCGGCGTCGGTCACCGTCACCTTCTGACGGGCGCCCCGCGCCGCGCACGCTCGACGTACAGTGGGTGCCTTCCATGGCGAGGGGACCGACGATGAAATACCAGGCCGTCTGGCTGCTGTTCGTGCTTCCGGCCTGCGGGGCGGTCGCGGTGGGCCCCTCGGGCAGCCGCGACGCCGGTGAGGCCGACGCGGGCCTCGTCGCGACGGTCGACGTCGCCCCGCCGGTCGACCGCGGCGTGACCCCGCCGCCCGACCTCGGCTTCCCTCCGACCGACCGCGGCTTCCCCTCGCGCGACGTCGGCTTCCCTCCGACCGACCGCGGCTTCCCGGTGCGCGACGTCGGCTTTCCGCCCGTCGACGACGGCGCCCGCGTCGACGCCGGGACCACCTCGCCGCGCGCCGCCGTGGTCGCGGGCCGCCGCTGCACGGGCGACGACGACTGCGCCTCCGCGGCGGCCGAGCTCACCTGCGTCGCCACCGCCGGCGGCAGCATCTGCACCAGCGAGAGCGGCTGCGAGCAGGGCTCCACCGCCGAGGAGGAGGGCCAGTGCGGCGGGCGCTTCTCCACCTGCCTCACCTACAGCACCACGCCCGGCGGAACGCGCGTCAGCCTGTGCACGCGCGCCTGCGTCGTGGGTGCGAGCTCCGAGCCCGCCGGGGCCTGCCCGTCCGGGTCGCTCTGCACCACCAACTGGCTGATGCTCGCGGCCGCGCAGACCGAGAACCCCGGCTGCCTGCCCTTCTGCGCCAGCGACGCCGACTGCGCCGGCGGCGACGGCGCGCTCGGCCGCTGCAACCCCCGCCTCGGTCGCTGCGGCCCCGCGGCCCCCGACCCCTCGGCGCGCCCCGACGGCGCGCTCTGCAACCCGATGGTCATGGGCCAGTGCCGCGGCACCTGCTTCCTGGTCAGCGCGGCGCGCGGCACCGAAGGGATCTGCGGCTCGTTCGTGAACACCCGCGCGAGCGGCGGGGGCTGCCCCGACGACCCGACGATGATGCCGCGGCAGCCGCCCGGCGACGACCTCGGCCTCTGCATCTTCCGCGACTGCGAGACCAACGCCGGCTGCACCGGCGAGGCGGTGTGCGTCTTCCCGGAGGACTCCAGCGGCGTGCGGCGCGACGCCGTGTCCTTCTGCGGGTACCGCTCGCCGATGCAGCCGAACGGCATCCCGGGCCCGCACGACTGACGCCCCGGCTCACCCCGGCAGCGCGGCGACGATCTCCTCGGTGCGCTCCCAGAGCCGCTTCGCCAGCGCGGGGTCGGCGCCGTCGGGCCGGCACTGCGCCACGTTGCAGTGCGAGAAATACTCCCCGCTCGCGCCCGCCGCGCCCGGGTTCACCGCCAGGTAGCACTGCGTCGCCGCCCCCTCGGGGATCGACTTCAGCGCGAGCGGCGAGGCCACCGCGAAGACCGCGCCCACCAGCGGGTTCATGCTGCGGGTGAGGTTCGTCTTGATGACCCCGGGGTGCAGCGCGTTGGCCGTGCGCCTGGTGCCCGCGAACTGCCGCGCGAGCTCCTTGGCGAAGAGCAGGTTGGCGATCTTCGACTGCCCGTACGCGGCCCACGGCGCGTAGCCCTTCGCGCCGTCGAGGTTGTCGAACTGGATGCCCTCCTTCGGCGCGCGGCGGTGCGCGTCGCTGCTCACCATCACCACGCGGCCGTCGGCGGCGAGCGCGTCGCGCAGCCCCGTCACCAGCATGAAATGCCCGACGTGGTTGGTGAAGAACTGCATCTCGTAGCCCTGCGCCAGCGTGAGCTCGGGCAGCGCCATCACCCCCGCGTTGGCGACGACGGCGTCGAGCGTCACGCCCAGCGCCTTCACCGCCGCCACGCAGCCGCGCACCGACGCCGGGTCGGACAGCTCGCACGCGAGGCCCGTCGTCTGCCCCGTCACCGACGCGCCCGCCTCGGTGGCCTTCGCCGCCGTGCGCGCCGTGCCGATGACGTGCGCCCCGCGCAGCGCCAGCACCCGCATCGTCTCCAGCCCGAGGCCGGAGTTGCAGCCCGTCACGAGGACGGTCTTCCCCGCCAGCGAGAGGCCCGCGGTGACGTCTTCGGCGGTCGATCCATAGCCGAACCCGTTGGGCCCGCGGCCCGCGATCATCGAATACAGTGACATGTGATGGTCTCCTGGCGCGGACCGTAGCTCACGCGTCGGCCCGGCGGGGCTCAGCGCGCGCGGTGGTTGAGCGTCGCGAAGGTCTGCGCGTAGCGCCCCTCGCGCTCGGCGTGGCGCAGGAACTTCACCCGCTCGACGCACACCTCCGCCGCGTCGGGCTGGTTGGCGAAGATCGACATCACCTCGGCGATGTACTCCGCCAGCGGCATCGCGTGGGCGCTGGTCGCCTGCCCCGGCATGAGGTCGGTCTGCACCGCCGGGGGCACCAGCTCGATCACCTCGGTGGTGGTGCCGGCGAGCTGGGCGCGCAGCGACTCGGTGTACGAGTGCAGCGCGGCCTTGGTGGCCGAGTAGGTGGGCGTCATCGCCAGCGGCACGAAGGCCAGGCCCGACGACACGTTGACGATCGCCGAGCGCGGCCGCCGCTGGAGCGCCGGCAGCAGCGCGGCGATGAGGCGCATCGGCCCGAGCAGGTTGGTGGCGACCATCGCCTCGGCGTCGGCGAGCCCGTCGGGCGGCGCGAGGAGGTTCTCGGGGCGCATGACGCCGGCGTTGTTGACCAGCACGTCGAGGTCGGGGTGCTCGGCCGCCACGCGGCGGGCGAAGTCGCGGACGGCGTCGGGGCGCTCGACGTCGAGCTCCATGGCGCTCACGCCGGGGTTGGCCGCGACGACCTCGTCGAGCGCCGCGCGCCGCCGCCCCGCCACGATGACCTTGTTGCCGAGGGCGTGGAAGGCCTCGGCCAGCCCCCGCCCGATGCCCGAACCGCCGCCCGTGATGAGGATCGTGTTGCCGCTGGTGCGCATGGGATTCCGTCTCCTGTCGGGGGCCCCGTCGGCCCCGCTCGAAGGCCAACATGGGGCAGGATGATCCATCATTCCAAGAGATAGGATGGATGCAGAACATGAACGCCCTGTATGAGAGGGACCTCGACCTCAACCTGCTGCGCGTCTTCGCGGTGGTCGCCGCGGAGGGCAGCGTGACCCGCGCCGCCGCCCGGCTCTACCTCACGCAGCCGGCGGTGAGCGCGGCCCTGCGGCGGCTCGCGACCTTCGTGGGCGCCGAGCTCTTCGCGCGCCAGGGCCGCGGGCTCGCGCTCACCGCGCGCGGGACGGCGCTGCTCGCGGCGGCG
>JAQBQI010000545.1 GCA_028287085.1 Myxococcaceae bacterium | reverse complement strand
CCGGCGGCGCGCGCGGTGCTCGGGGCCCATGTTGCGGCGATCCTCGCCGCGGCGGCCGACCAGGCGCGGGGCCGCGTCCTGCTCGCCTGGTCGAGCCACGACTGCCCCGACTGGCACCGCCTCCCGTGGGCGGCGCTGCTGGGCGCGGGCTCGCCCGTGGCCCTGCACCTGCCGCAGGTCTACCCCGTCCCCCCGCGCGGCCGCGCGAGCCGGGCCGGGGCGCTCTCGCGCTACGCCACCGCGGCGGCGCAGCAGGCCGAGGCCCCGCACGGCATCCGCCCCGACCTGCGTCTCGGCGGCGAGGCCTGCGCGCCCATCACCCAGGCGCACGACCTCACCACGGCGGCCGCGTGCGCGGTGCTCGACAAGGGGCAGCTGAGCGGCGCCTGGACGCTGCCCGACCGCTGCGACCCCGAGGGGCTGCTCGCGCTGCGGGTCGACGCCGCGCTGCGCCGCGCCGTCGGCGACGCCCCGAACCGCTGCGCGCGCTTCCAGGCGGCGCGCGGTCTGCACGTCGACGGCGAGGTGGGGCCCGCGGTGCTGCGCGCGCTCGGCCTGGCGTCGTGAGCGCCGAGGACCTGCGGTACACCGCGGGGCCGGCGGGCGAGGGGGAGTGCCGGGTGTCCCTCGAGGGCGGCCTGGTGGTGCTGCGCCCGTGCCCGCGGCCGCGCCCCGGGAGCTGCAGCTGCGGCCCCGCGATCGAGCTCGTCG
The DNA here is from genome assembly GCA_028287085.1 of Myxococcaceae bacterium. Lineage (GTDB taxonomy): Bacteria > Myxococcota_A > Polyangia > Polyangiales > SCUS01. Next base: position 2,204 of record JAQBQI010000545.1, on the reverse strand, counting down.
TCGACGTCGACGTGGCGCTCGAGCGCGACCCCGCGACGGCGGGCGCCTGGCGCGTCACCCACCGGCGCGACGGCCGCCGGGCCGGCCGCCTCGTCGACGTGCCCGAACCGCCGCCGTGGTAACCCGCACCGCCGCGGTTACCACCGAGCCGCCGCCGACCCGCCCGACTTGATGATCCATCAAGTCGCCCGCCCCCACGGCCGCCCGCATCCCCGCGGGTTCCGGCCGCCCCGCCCTCGGTCCCGAGCGGCGTAATCCACCCGCCTCCGTCGATTTCGCCTCCGGTTCCACTGAGCTCCGGCGATTGGAGGAGGTGGAACACCACCGGCACCCAGGATTCCCCGCGCATCCCGGCCCGCGTGTTCGCCTCCTCGGTCGTCGCCCCGAAACGAGAACACCGCGCTCGAGCATCCGCGGATGCTCGCCGCCGAGCGGGGCGCTCGGGCGGCCGTCGCGCACGCTGCTGAACTCGTGCAATGTCGCGTCTCCGCTCGCCCCCGCGAGGGGAGGCCCCGGACGCTTGCAACGCCCGGGGCCTCGATCACCACAGGAAGGCGTTCCGATGGCGACGAAGACGAAGATCCCCGACGGCCGCGCCGCCGACAAGGCGCCCGACGCGATACGGTCGAAGGGCGGGAGCGCCAAGGCCACCGCGGCGCACGCGCGCCGGCCGCCTGCCGACCGTGCGCCGCAAGCGTCCCCCGCCCGGTCGGAGGACGACGGTCGCCGGACCAAGGGCGCGACGGCGGACCCCGAGCCGGAGTCCCTGAGCGCGTCGGATTTACGTGCGCGACAGCTGCGCGCGCGCCAGCAGGATGTGGGGAAGCGACCGGAGAAGGGGACGCGAAAGGCCCCCGCGAAGGCCCGGGCATCGGCCTACTTGGCGATCGCCGATCGCCTGGTGAAGGCGTGGAGGAGCGACGCGAGAGCCGCCGCCGACCTGCATCACCGGGTCGAGTTCCTGGCACTCGCTGAGGTGCTCGGAAGGTCCGAGGAGATCGACGCCGCGCTCGCCCGAATCGTCGGCGCGATCCGGGACGCGGGCTACGCGTCGATCGTTCGGGCGATCGCTCCCGGCCCATCGGTCAACGCGTCGGGACACTTCCCGCCCGGCGTCCGAGAGCAGCTCGCGCACTACGGCCAGGTCGTAGGCCACCTGCCGCCCTCGCTCCCGCGCATCGGGGACGACGAGACGGCGGAGATGCGGTGGTTGCTGGTGAGCTGGTAGATCCGGCGGCACCCCCCGTGCACTCGCTCGGAGGTCATGCCCCGCACCGCACGCCCCCCCTGGCAGAACGACGCCGCCGTCGAGCTGCTGCGCCAGCGCGCCCCCGACGCGCCCCTCTCCGAGCACCCGAAGCGCTGGCTCGCGCTGGTGGTCGACGCGTTCACCGGGCGGCCGAAATCCCGGGACGCGGCCGAGCACCTCGGGGTCGCGCAGCGGACGCTCGAGAACTGGGTGCAGATCCTCCGGGCCGAGCACGCGGACCTCTACGCGCAGCTGCCCGAGCGGCAGAAGGTCGGCCGCGCGTGGCCCGCCAAGAAGCCCACCTCGCAAGATGGTGCGTAATACCGCAAACAATGCGTGACTCGGAAACGCTTGTTTCACCGTCGAATCACGCGACGTCCGATCTAACCCCGCAAACAATGCGGGCCACCCTCCCGGGCTGACGCGCCCGCGGCCCCCGGCGGCCCGTCGTCGGCCCCGTCTGCCCGCGATTCCGCGGGGGAATGGGGCGTTCTCACGTCCCGCGATCTTATACCGCGTTGTTGGCGTGATAATGGCAACAGTGCTGGGCATGACCCGCACGACGCTCCTGACCAACCTCCTCGTCCTCGCGATGCGCCTCTGCGGCGAGAGCGCCGAGCCCGTCAGCGCCGCGTCGATCGCGCCGGTCGTCACCACCCGCACCACCCGCTGAACGGAGCCGACCATGAACACCGCCACCGCCGCCTACTCCCTCCGCACCGCAGCCCGCACCGAGCTCGTCGCCCGGGTGACCGCCAACGACGCGGCGACCGTGCAGCGCCGCGCGATGCGCGCCGAGCTGCGCGCCGCCACCGCCCGCGCCGAGTGGACGCACATGCTCGAGATGCTCGCGCAGCCCGGCCGCCCGGTCGCCGCTGAGCTCGTCTGGAAGGCCGCGCGCGCCGGCGGCGCCACGGCGGCCGAGCTGCTCGCGGCATTCACCAGCGGCGCGGTC
>JAQBQI010000523.1 GCA_028287085.1 Myxococcaceae bacterium | reverse complement strand
TCGGCGGCGCGGGGATGGACGCGCTCGTGGCGCGCGCGACGCGGGCCTGGCTGGTGGCGCCGACGCCGGCGGGGGGAGGGGATGCGCGGGCGCCGCTGGCGATGGCGGCGCTGATCGCGGGGGTGCTGCTGGCGCCGGTGGTTCCGCCGGGGGGCGGGACGATCTTCGGGCTCAAGGGGGCGCGCGCCCGGCTGGAGGCGCTGGGCTGGCGGACCTGAAGGCGGAGACCTCACGCCCCAACCCCCTCTCCGTTCGTCGGGCGAGGGGTGCAGGTCTCCCGCCCGACGAACGGAGAGGGGGCCTGGGGGGGTGAGGGCCGTCGCCCCCCGCTCACGCCCGCGCGAACACCAGCGGCAGGTCGTTGCGCAGCTTCGGGAAGGGCACCATCTGCCGCCGCGTCGAGCCCGCGTCCGCCAGCGTCCACCCGTACCCGCGCAGCAGGTGGAACAACACCAGCTTCGCCTGCAGCGTCGCGAACTGCGCCCCGATGCAGGTGTGCGCCCCGCCCCCGAAGGGCACCCAGCAGAAGCGGTGGCGCTTGTGCTCCGCCCGCCCCTCGCCGAAGCGCTCGGGGTCGAAGACCTCCGGGCGCGTCCAGTGCGCCGGGTCGCGGTGGATGAACGAGAAGTCGAGCCACACCGCCGCGTTCGCGGGCACCGCCACGCCGTCGATCTCGCAGGCCCGCAGCGTGCGCCGCGGCATCGTCGGAACCGGCGGGTACAGCCGCAGCGCCTCGCGCCAGCACAGGTCGGCCAGCGCCATCCGGTCGAGGTCGGACGCCTCGGGCCGCTCGGTGCCCAGCGCGCGCACTTCCTCGCGCAGCCGCTCCTGCCACTCGGGGTGGCGGCCCAGGCACTCGACCAGCGTGGTGAGCCCGCTCGTGGTCGTGTCGTGCGCGGCCATCAGCAGGAAGATCATGTGGTCGACGACCTCGTCGTCGGTGAGCGCGCCGCCCTCCTCGTCGGTCTCGCGGCAGAGCTGCGAGAACATGTCCGCCCCAGCGCCCCCGCGCCGCGCCGGGATGAGCCCCCGCAAATACCCTTGCAGGTATTCGCGGCTGCGCAGCGCCTTCCACCGCGCGAGCCCCGGCACCGCGTAGGGCACCACCGCGACCGTGCCCAGCGTGAGCGCCGTGAAGGCCTCGCGCACCCGGTCGGACTCCGCCCCGAGCGGCACCCCCAGAAACACCGTCGCCGCCAGGTCGAGCAGCAGCCGCTTCACCCGCGGGTAGAACCGGTGCGCGCGCCCGACGGGCCACCGCGCCGCCGCGTCGACGAGCGTCGGGTGCATCTGCGCGACGTAGCCCTCCACCGCCGCGCGCCGAAACGCCGCCTGCAAGAGCCGCCGGTGGAAGCGGTGGTCGTCGAAGTCGCGGAGCATCAAGCCCCCCGAGAAGAAGGCCCCGAGGTTCTGGCTCCAGCCGAGGTGGCTGGAGAAGTTCTTGTCGCGGTCGAGGAGGATGGTCTCGGCCGCGTCGGCCCCCTGGAACACCACGCCCCAGTGGAACAACACGTGGCTGCGCCAGACGCGCCCGTAGCGCCGGTGCTGCGCGTACGACCACGCCTCCTGGTCGGCGAAGTATTCGAGCGTCGACCCGACCACCGGCCAGCCGGCGCGTCCGGGGATGTGCCCCAGGTCGGCCGCGGGCGCGCCGAGCAGATGCGCCGCGTACGGGGTCGCCCGCGGACGTGCGGTCGTGGCGTCGTTCATGGGTGGCTTTGGTGCTCCCGCGCGGGGCCGCGTCTACGGCCGGGGGTGAAGGGGGTGAAGGTCTCCGACGCCCGCTCAGTCCGCGAGGGCGGCGAGGGCGGCGCGCACGTCGGCGGGCGTCGGCCGGAAGCGCGGCACCTTCGCGAACATCTTCGCCAGCAGCGCCTCGAGCTCCTTCGGGAGATCGGGCGCGGCCTGGCGCAGCACCGGGGCGGGCGCGTCGAGGTGCTGCGCGATCACCGCCGGGCCGTCGCCCTTGAAGGCCGGGTGCCCCGTGAACATCTCGAAGAGCACCGCGGCGAAGGCGTACACGTCGCCCGCCGGGGTGCACTGCCCGCCGCGGATGCGCTCGGGGCACAGGTAGGCCGCGGCCATGTGCGGCGAGAGCGCGCGCATCGCCGGCACCGGGTCGGGCGCCGAGGTGGGGCCCGTCGCGAGCGCGTCGATGGAGAGGCGCACGCGGGTTGTGCCCGTCGAGGCGAGGAAGAGGGCGCCCGCGCGGAGGTCGCGCGCCAGCACCCCGCGGGCGTGCAGGTGCTCGAGCAGCGACGCGATCTGCACGCCCGCGGCGAGCGCGGCGTCGAGGGGAATGGGCCCGGCCGCGAGCACGTGGGGCAGGGCGGGGGTGGAGACGAACTCCGTCACGACCACGGTGCGCCCGTCGACGGCCCGCTCGAGCACGTCGAGCACGGGCACCAGCATGTCGTGCGGGGCCGCCGCGCGGAAGGCCCGCACCTGGTCGGTGAGCCGCTCGCGCTGCGTGGCGTCGTCGCTGCCGTAGGCCGTCGGGACTCGCGCCGCCACGACCGCGCCGCTCTTCACGTCGAGGGCGCGGTACACGTCGGCGGTCGCGCCCGCGCCGCAGCGCTCGATCATGCGGTAGTGCCGCGCCAGCACGCGCCCGCCCAGGAGGTCGGGCCCGAGGTCGTAGAGCATGGCGCCGTCCAGCGGGCAGCGCGGCGGCTTGCCCGAGTAGCTCGACTTGCAGGTGGGGCAGACCTTCACGAGGCGGCTACTCTCACGGAAACCGCCGGCCGCGCGCAAGGGTGGAGTGCGCCCGTGCCCGATCGGCGCGAGGCTTCGTCAGGCGCCCGCCCGCCGCGCCCGCCGCGCCCGCCGCGCCCCGCCGCGCGGTCGATCGGTCTACGATGCCCGCTCCCACCGCCCGCCGGAGCAACGCCCTCGCATGCGCACCCCGATCGCCCCGCCCCTCGCCGCCCTCGCCGTCGCCCTCGCGGCGGCGTGCTCGTCCGTCAACACCGGGGGGCTGCAGCTCCCCGAAGACGGCGCGGTCGACGCGGGCGACGCGGGCACCGACGCGGGCACGCCGCGGATGGACGCGGGCACCCCGACGCCCGACGCGGGCACCGAAGCGGGCATGCCGCGGATGGACGTGGGCACGCCGCCCGTCGACG
>JAQBQI010000490.1 GCA_028287085.1 Myxococcaceae bacterium | reverse complement strand
GTCTCATCCCTTCCCGTCTCATCCCTTCCCGTCCTTGCGACCCTTGCGCCCTTGCGGGGTCTCTCTCGCGGCGCTCTCGCGGCGCTCGTGGGGCGGGCGCGCCCCGCCCTCAGCGGGCGATGAAGGCCTTGACGGCGGGCCACGCCTCGACGGCGTCGTAGAGCCGGATGAGCTTCGGGAAGGCGTCGAAGACCGTCGTGGGGATGTTGTCCATCACGCCGCGGCGGAAGGCGCGCATGCCCATGTAGAGCTTCACGTCGACCACCATGGGACGGTCGCCCGCGTAGAAGGGGCCGTCGCCGATCTGGCGCTCGACGAAGCCCGCCCACGCCGGGATGCTCGTCGTCGCCATGTGCTCGCGCGCCTGCTTCTTGGTGGCCTCGTCGGCGTTGCGGCCGCCCGCGGCGAGGGTCGCGCGCAGGTCTTCGACGTGCGCCATCACGGCCTCGTGGCGGGCCGCCTCGAAGAGGTCGGTCGGGTGCGCGCCGTAGCGCCGCCCGATGTACGCGAGGATCGCGTTGGACTGCCCGATCGGCGGGTGCCCCTCGACCTCGAGGACGGGCAGCGCGCCGAAGGGCGTGGTGGGCTTGAGCGCGGGCCACTGCTCGCGCGGCAGGCGGTGGTCGTCGAAGTCGACGCCCGCGATCGTGAAGGCGAGGCGGCACTCCTCGCCGCGGCTGGCGGGCATGTCGAAATAGGTGAGCCGGGGCTTCGTCATGGCGGCGGAGGCTACCAGACCTTGCTGCCGGCGCCGCGATCCCCACAGACTGCCGCCATGGTGGTGCCGACCCGACTGACGAGGGCGCAGCTCGCGGTCGAGCTCGCCCGGCCCTGGGCCCTCTTCGCGCTCTTCGCCGCGCTGGCCTCGCGCCACCTGTGGTGGTTCGCGGTGCCGGTGGCGGGGGTGACCGCGCTCGCGGCCTTCGTGCAGATGCACGACGCCATGCACGCCTCGCTCGGGCTCTCGCGCCGGGCCAACCACGTCGTGCTCACCCTGAGCGGGCTGCTCCTGCTCAAGAGCGGCCACGGGCTCCAGGTCACGCACCTGCGGCACCACGGGCGCTGCCTCCGCGCCGACGACCCCGAGGGGGCGCCCGCCACGTGGGCCCTCCCGCGCGTGCTCTTCGCGGGCCCCTTCCACGCCGCCGCGCTGCGCCTCCACGGACTCCGCATCGCGCCGCACACGCGCGGCGTGCAGCTCGCCGAGACCGCCGCGACGGCGCTCGTCCTCGCGGGCGCGGTGGCGCTGTACGCGGCGGGCGTGAGCGCGCTCGGACTCGTCTACTGGGCCGTCGCCGCGGCCGCGAGCGCCACCATGCCGCTGTGGGCGGCGTACGTCCCCCACCACCTCGCGCCGCGCAACCCGGCCCGCCTCGCGGCGGCGCGGCTCGCGCGCTTCTGGACGCCGGTGGTGTCGTCCTTCGCGTTCCACCACGTGCACCACGCGCACCCGAAGGTGCCGACCGCGCTGCTCGCGGAGGCCGCCCGCGCGATGGGTCCCGACGCGCAATACGAGGGGCACGACCACGCGTGAACCGCGCGGGCGCCGCGGGTTTTCACGGGTAGTCGAGCGCGGGGTACCAGTCGGTGCCGCGCCCCTCGGGCGTGACGTCGAGGACGTTCCAGAGCGGGGCGAGGTCGGGGGCGCCGCGCGGGTCCTGGCCGGGGTCGGCGGTGGAGCCGGTCATCTCGCCCGACCAGAAGTGCCGCACGGTGCCGTCGCGGCGCGTGAAGACGTTGAGCGCGGGAATCTCCGAGCCGTCGGGCAGCAGCCCGAAGTAGTCGCGCGAGTAGGCGTCGGTGAGGTCGGTGTAGAGGCGCAGGTTCTTCCACCCGCGCTCGCGCTTCCACGCGACGAGGCGCTCGATGGGCGAGCGCGCGACGACCACCAGCGAGAGGCGCTGGTCGATGTCGGCGGCGTTGCCGGCCCAACCCCCCAGCAGGTTGGTGCACATCGGGCAGGGCTTCTCGCGCTGCGGGCCGAACATGGCGCTGTAGACGGCGAGGGTCTGCTTCGTCCCGAAGAGGCCCGCGAAGTCGACGGGGCCCTCCTCGCCCTGGAAGCGGTAGTCGCCCGTCACCGCGCCGCCCGGCGGCAGGGCGCGGCGCTGCGCGGCGACGCGCTCGAGGTGGCGGCGCAGCTCGATCTCCTCGGCGAGCAGCGACGTGCGCGCGGCGCGGTACTCGGCGCTCTCGTGGGGGAAGCGCACCGGGTTGTCGCGCGCGAGCTGCGCGGCGGGGGTCAGGGTCTCGGACTTCGCGTTCATCGGGTGGCCCTGCGGGTGGGAGGGAAGGAGAGGGACGGGTGCGCAACGTCGGGGCCGGGGCGGCTTCGTCAACCCGGGGAGTCGACGCCCCGGACGGTGACCCTTGTGTCAGCGGGTGTGTCGACACGATTGCCGACACCGGCGACGCGAGTCGCGACTACGCGACGATCGTATTCGCGCTGTTTGCGCCTGTTTTCAGAGGCTTCGCGCGCCGGCATGTCGACTGCAAAGTATCGATTCATCGGCGGGCGGGATCGCGTCGGGGGGACCCGCAACCGACTCGCCGCGCCGATCGCCAAAGGAGCCACCATCATGAACCACGGCCACCTCGTCTCGACCCTCCGCTGCGGCCTCGCCGTCCTCTCGCTGAGCCTCGCGGGCTGCGCGGTGGGCGCCGACCCGAACGGCGCGACCGACGACCTCGACGGCGCCGAGCAGTCGAGCTCGGCGCTCACCGTCGGCGGCGTCGGCACCGTCGAGCTCTCGCCCGCGACGGTCTGCGCGTCGACCGCCGCCGACGCCACCTTCGGCGTCACCGCCGACTGGCACAACGCCTCCGGCGCGAGCGTCGCGGGCGGCGCCTGCGACTGGCGCGTCACCGAGCTCGCCAACACCTACGGACGGAAGGTCGACGTGGTGGTGATCCCGCCGCCGGCCGACCCGGTGGTGCCGCAGAACCGCTGCGCCGAGAGCGTCGTGCAGGACGTCGTGTACGGCCTGCTGCCCGGCTACTACATCCACCACAACGGCGGCGGCCTCGAGTACGTGCCCGCGCGCTGGGAGCAGGCCGCCACGCACGGGCAGCACGGCGCCTGGCTCCAGGGCGCCTGCCACTTCACGGACTACGACGCGCACTCGACCGCCACCGCGACGGGCCACACCGTGGTCGTGCGCGCGCCGTACTCGGCGATGCGGGTGGCGACGCGCGCGCGGCTCTACCGGGCCGACGGCACCGTGAAGCGCGGCTCGCTGATCACCTTCGCCCGCACGCTGCCGCTGCTCCCGGGGGAGTGAGCGGCGGGCGGGGCGGCCTGCGGTGACGACGGGGAGTGCGTCGTCACGACCTGCGAGGCCGGCTGGGGGTGACTGCAACGCGCGCGGCGTCGACGCGTCCTGCGAAGGGCCGATCGGCGCCGCGCGCTGCCGTCAGTTCGGGACCGAAGGCGGCCTCTGCCGGCGAACGCCTGGCTCCGTCCCCTGCGACGCGCCGACCCACTGTGCGGCGTCGGGATACTGCGAGCGCTGAGCCGGCGGGCGCGAGCACCCCTCCGCGGTCCCCGCGGTCGGTTGCATCGGCAGACGTCCGGCCGTCCCTACGCGCGCGACTGCCAGACGTTGGGATCGCGGCGTGCGTGAAGGACGGCGATCACCAACGCCGAGTCGGCGTCAGAAGTGAAGAACACCACGAAGGGGAAGCGCCACAACACCGCCCGCCGCACGTCACGATGCACCGTCGCGAAGAGCGCAGGGTTGGCTGAGATCCGATCGGTGCAACGCGCGACCGCCGCCAGGGACTCGTCCCCCAGCCCCGGTTTGCGGGCCTCGTACCAGTCCCACGCGCCGGAGAGGTCGTCGGCGACCTCGGCGCGAAACCGCAGCGCGGTCATCTCGGTCCGCGGACACGCGCGCGCACCTCGTCCCACGACAGCGTCGCGTCGGGCTCGCGGGCCATCGCGTCGAGGCGCTGGTCGAGCACCCGTCGCTGCGCATCCGTGACCGTCGGCGCCTCGTCGTTGGCGACCAGCCCGTCCCACACCGCCTCGACCAGATCGAGCTGCTCGTCGCGGGGAAGCGAGGCAATCACCTTCAGCAACGCAGCGTCCATGCAACGATCCTAACGGCTTCCCCCCGCCCGCGCACGACGCCCGCCGCCCGCGCCTACCCGCTCACTCCGCCGCGTCCCTCCGCGCCGTCGCCGCCCCGTCGCGCGCCCCCTCGCGCAGCGCCGCGAGCGCCCACCGCGCCTCCGGCGCCGCGCCCTCCGCCGGGTCCAACGCCGCCTGCCACCACTCCGACGCCGCCCCCGCCTCGCCCTCGGACCGCGCCTTCAGCCCCAGGTAGTACGCCGTCTGCCACTCCTGCCCCGGCGTCTCCGCCGCCGCGCGCACCGCCTCGTAGCTCGCCAGGTCCATGAGGTGTCTCGCCATCGTCTGCGCCCACGTCCCGTCGTCGTGCGCGCGCAGGTGCTCCAGCAGCTCGGGCCGGTGCGCGTCGTCGCCCCCGCGGCGCAGCGACGCCGCCGCCCGCAGCAGCCACACCCGGTCGCCCGCCGCCCCGCCCGGCGGAACCTCCAGCACCGCCCACAGCACCTCGTCGAGCCCCTGCGCGTAGGCCCCGTCGGCCAGCGCCACCCGCTCCTCCGCCGGCACCTGCGTCTGCAACCACTCGCCCGCCGGCAGCTCGCCCTCCGTCCGCGCGCGCATCGCGTAGCGCGCCAGCCACAGCGCCCGCTGCTCGTCGTCGCTCCCCCGCAGGTGCTCGTGGATCTCCGCCGCGATCGCCCCGTGCCCGTGGCGCGCCATCACCATGAGCAGCGCCGACCGCCGCACGACCGACACCTCCGGCCCCAGCGCGTCGAGGGCCGCCCTTCCCTCCGGCACCGCGCGCCCGCTGAACACCCCGTCGAAGGCCGCCCCGACGCTCTCCTCCCACGCCGCGTCGGCCATCGCCCGCGCCCGCGGGTTGAGCGCCTCCGCCGCCGCCGCGTGGTTCGCGCGCCGCCAGCACGCCTCGGCCAGCAGCGCCGTCGTCGGCGCGTGCTCGTCGCGGTCCCACCCGCGCCGCGCGAGGCGCTCGGCCTCCTCGTAGCGCTCCTGCGCCATCAGCACCCGCGCCCCCGCCGAGAGCGCCGCGACCGAGTCCGAGCCCGCCCAGGGCCCCAGCACCCGCCACGCGCCCGCCAGGTCGCGCTGCCGCAACAGCAGCTCGCCCAGCGCCGCCGC
>JAQBQI010000478.1 GCA_028287085.1 Myxococcaceae bacterium | reverse complement strand
AGAGGCGGGAGTCGCGATCACCGGAGCGCCCGAGTCAAACAGGGAGTCCCGCGTAGTCATCATCCAATCATACGTTGCTACGTAAGATTCGGATGAGCCCCGCAGGGGTTTATGCTGACCTTCTCAGCCGGTGCACCTCGGCGTCGGCCGCGGTCGCCCACTGCCGATGCCCTTCACCCGCCGCGGTGGCCTCGGCGATTCGCTTGCGCAGCGCGAGAACCCACGCGAGGAGCGCGAGAGAGCTCGCGAGAATCAGCAAGGCCAGGAGGATCTCCATGCAACGCCCCTTTCGGACCCACCGCCCCACGGCCGGAGGAGGCCCGCGATGGTGCGTCAGGAAGGTCGCCCGATCAACGGCGGGCGGCGGCCTTCACGCCAGCGCTCGAGTGAGGGCGTGGCCAGACTGTGGATCGACGACGGGCTGCGGACGGTGATCGAAAGGTTGCTGCCGGAGCGCGCGGCCTCCTCGATGGGCTTTGACGCTCGCGATGACCCGCCAGTGCTGGGCGTGGTCTGTTAGCTTCTGCTCATGCGACGGGCGGCTGCGGTGGGGTGGGCGACGATCCTGCTCGCGACGAGTTGTGAGCAGCCGCGCACGGAGCTGGTGGTGCGTGTGGACTCGGAGGTCGCGTGGGGCCCTGGCCAGCGGGTGCAGTCGGTGGTGCTGAGTGTGCGCCGCGGCGGCGCCAGCGGCCCGCTGCGGAGCGCGCGCACGACGGTGCTGGGGGCGGGCGCGGGCCGCCTGCCGCTGCCGCTGTACGTCGGCGTGCTGGCGTCCGACGGCGACACGGACACGCCGGTGTGGGTCGAGGCGCTCGGGTGCGGCGACCCCAACGGCTGCACGGCCGCGACGGCGGCGGTGGCCCAGCGGGCCGTTGTGCGCTTCGCGCGCGGTCAGACCCAGGAGCTGCCGCTGCTGCTCGCCTCCGCCTGCCTCGGGGTGACCTGCGCGAGCGACCAGCGGTGTGCGCCGGGCAGCGGGTCGTGCGAGCCGGCGACGGCGGCGCAGTCGATGGTGGGCCCCTTCGAAGGGATCGAGTCGCCGGCCGGCGGAGACGCGGGGCCGGCCGACCGACCCGCGGACGGGGGCGTCTTCGCGGACGGGACTGTGGAAGACGTCGACGACGGGGCCGTGCCGATGGACGCGATGACCCCACCGACGGACACCAGCGTCGTCGAGGATCTCGCCGACGTCGGCGGCGGAACGGACGCCGACGTCGAGCCGGACCCCGGCCGCTGCGGGCGCGTGAGTCAGCGCTGCTGCGGTGGCGTGGCGTGCGAGATCAGCCTCGATTGCCGCGAGGGTTCGTGTTGTGCACCGCCCGCCTCCCCGTGCGCGGCGGCGGGCGAGTGTTGCGGCCGGATGCAGTGCACTGCTGGCCGCTGTTGCCACGCCACGGGCGATCGCTGCGAGACCAGCATCGACTGCTGCCCAGGCGACACCTGCGGCGGCGGCACCTGCAACAGCCCGGCGGCGGGCTGTGGCGCGACGAGCCAACCGTGCTGCGCAGGCGACGGCTGTCAGTCGGGTTCTGCCTGCGTTGGGGCCGTGTGCGCACCGTGTGGTGGCACCGGTCAACCCTGCTGTCCGAGGGCGACTTGTGTCGGAACTCTCGCTTGCATCGCGGACGCCTGCCAGGCTCCCGCGCCGTGCGGCGATCGGCTCCAACCGTGCTGCGCGGGCGGCGTGTGTAACGGGGGCCTCGCCTGCTCCGGCGCGACCTGCGTCGCCGACTCGACATCGTTACCGGTAGGGTCGACGTGTACGCTGAGCTCGTCCACCGCGTGCTCGATCGGCACCACCTGCGCCGACGCGCACGGCTCCGACCGCTGCTGCCGCGCCGAGGCCGGCCGCTGCACCGCCGACACCGACTGCTGCGGCGAGCTCTCGTGCCGCGCGGGCACCTGCCAGCGCAACATGGCCGGCGGCCGCTGCACCGCCGACCGCGACTGCGCCTCGGGACTCACCTGCCAGAGCGGCCAGTGCCAGATGGCGGGCGCGATGTGCGTGATGTCCGGGGCAACCTGCACCGGCGGCTCGGCCACGCGGTGCTGCGGCTCGCTCACCTGCACCGGCACGGGCACCATGGGTCGCTGCTGCAACGCCGCGGGTGGGGCGTGCACGGGCGCGGGCGACTGCTGCAACGGGCTCTCCTGCACGGGCGGCGTGTGCGCCTGCTCGCCTGCGGGCCAGCGCTGCTCGGCGAGCTCCGACTGCTGCGGCGACTCGGTCTGCACGGGCGGCATGTGCGCCTGCCGCGCGCGCGGGCAGAGCTGCGAGGCGAGCGCCGACTGCTGCACGGGCATGACCTGCAACGGCGGCGTGTGCTCGACCTGCGCGACGGCGGGCTCGACCTGCACGGCCAGCAGCGGCACCGCCTGCTGCGCGCCCTCGCAGTGCCGCCAGGGGATCACTTCGACGTTCTGCTGCGTGGAGCAGGGCGAGGGGTGCACCCGCGACATCGACTGCTGCGGCTACATGTCCTGCACCAGCGGCCACTGCGCCTGCCGTGCGGAGAACGCGGGCTGCCGCGAGAGCAACGAGTGCTGCACGGGCCTGAGCTGCCAGAGCGGCTCTTGCCTGCGCACCGCCATGGACGGCGGCACGAGCGACGGCGACGGCGGCATCAGCATCGACCAGCCGCGCATCGACGCCGCCGTGGGCGACGGGGGGATCGACGGGGCCACAGGCGACGGGGGGATGTGCCTCGCGCCGGCCGCGCCGTGCACGCAGGGCGCGACGGCCTGCTGCGGCGACTACTCGTGCGGGCAGGAGCCGGCGGGCACCTTCTGCTGTCACCCGGCGATGGGGTCGTGTGCCAGTTCCATCGAGTGCTGCGGCCAGATGCTGTGCACCATCCCCTCGGGGCAGACCCGGGGCACCTGCACCTGCCGGCGCCGCAACGAGGTGTGCGCCAACGCCCTCGACTGCTGCGGCGGGGCGCGCTGCAACGTCGCCGACGGCGGCACCAGCGGCACCTGCGTGTGCAGCCGCGAGTTCGAGACCTGCACCGACGGCGAGGGCTGCTGCGACGGGCTCGCGTGCCGCAACGGCCGCTGCCTTACGGCGGGCTGCCTCGCCCCGGGCGAGCGCTGCGACAACACCGACGCGGGCGCCTGCTGCGGCGGCTACGCCTGCAACGTGCAGCCGAGCGGGCAGAGCACCTGCTCGCGCGGCCCGGCGCTGGTGACCAGTGAACCGCCGACGACCTGCACGATGGGCTCGGAGTGCGCGGGCTCAGTGCTCTGTACCGGCGGCGTGTGCGTGTGCCGGCGCGGCGGCGAGTCGTGCTTCTACTCCAACGACTGCTGCGGCGCGATGCTCTGCAACCGCCCCAGCGACGCGGGCGCACCGAGGATGGGTACCTGCCAGTGCCAGGCGAGCGGCAACGGCTGCCGCATCGGCGGTAACGACTGCTGCTCGGGTCAGTGCCGCTCATCCCCGACCGGCGACCGCTGCCCGTGAGCATACGCGGGTGATGCCGAAGGGCGTCTGAAGGACGTTGCGCCGTCGGACTCGGGGGGAATCAGTCCGGGGTTCCTCGCTGCGATCCGCCCGCCCCCCGGGACGTGTCGCCTTCGGCTCGCGGTTGATACCGCGAGGGTGTCAGATCGGTCCGTTGGCGTGCGTCCCACCGACGACACGGCTCTGACACGACGTCGGGGCGCGACCAGGTGAGTTCCCTCATGGCAGACGTCTTCGATCGGTTCGCGTGGCTCCATGTGGTAGATCCTCGCCTCGCGGAGGCGTACCGCGCGGCCCACGACACCGCGTTCGACGCGCCGCGCGCAGCCCACGTCGCGCTGCGGGGCTTCGCCGAGATCTTCCTGAGCCACGAGGCCATCCCGCCGGGCGTGCCGCGCCAGGTCTCGCTCTGCGACCGGATCGAGGCCGCGCGAAAGCTGCGGCTGCTTCCTAACGACGTGCTGGACGGCCTCGACGCGCTGCGAGTCGACGGGAATGCCGCGGCCCATCCCTCCCACGCCGAGCGCAGGCCACCACGCCCGGTCGCGGACGCGCTCCGCACCGCGTGGGACTGCGCGACGTGGTTGCACCTCCGCTGCGGCCGCCGCGAAGACGAGGTGCCGACATTTCAAGCGCCTACGCTCGCCGACTCGGCCGCCGTGTTCCGCGACGCGATGCTGGGCGGGTACCTGGGCGGCGGTGACCCCGTCGCGAAGTTCCACGTCGCGCAGGCGCTGCTCGAACACCAGGATCGGATGCGCCAGAAGGCACAGACCGACGGGGATGGGATGTCCTTGAATCGAGGGCCCGAGGCCGCACGCCTCCTGCGTGATGCGACGTTCTACGTCCCGGCCGCGCGCGCCCGGCTCGCCTGCCTGATGCTCGAGACTTCGAACCCCTCGGAGGTCGACATTGCGGAGGCCATCGACTGGCTCCGATCGGGGTGCGAGGACGACGATCCCGAGAGCCTTTTCAGACTGGGCGCGATGCACTTCCACGGCCAGCACGGCCTTCCGAGGGAGCTGGAAACAGCACGCAGTCTCTTCCAGCGCGCGGCCGTCCACGAGCACCCGGGCGCATTGCACGCGCTGTCGGTGATCGACGTTGAAGCCGGCGATGTCGACAGCGAGGCGAGGTCGCGCGCCCTCGCTCGCCGTGCGGCGGAAGCCGGCGACCCGTTCGGCCAGACCACCTATGGGTCCATGCTGATCGAGGGGGTCGGCGGTGAGGTCGAGGCCGCCGAAGGAGCGGTCTGGCTGCGTCGCTCTGCGCGCGCGGGGTGGGCGCCGGCGGTGTGGTGCCTCGCCTCCTACCTTCGCGCCGGGAGCGTCGCACCGTTGGAGGGGGAAGACGCGGATTCTCTCCTCGCGCAGGCGTGTGAACTCGGCTCGGTGGACGGGTTGCTCCATCGCGCGGAGGTCTCGCTCCGAGGTCCCGACGCCTCGGTCGACTTCGCGAGCGCCCTGTCGGACCTCGCCGATGCGCGGACCCACGCCGCGGTGGCCGAGGAGCACAGCGCCGTGAACGACCGCCTGACGGAGGCCCTGCACCGACTGCGACGGCGGGTGAATGCGCTCCCGAGGACCGACGAGCGCCGTCGGGAGTTGTGCAGTCTGCTGATCCACTTCCGCGCCGACGGGTCCCCTCGTCCTCGCGCAGAGATCGGCGGGCTTCTGCTGGAAGTGGCCAGAGAGATGAGCGGCAACGATCCCAACGCTTCCCTCGAGGCGTGGCAGCTCACCCTCCAGGCGAACTGGGGGATCCCCGAGCCCACGGCGGCCGACGTCGCCCGAGTGAAGGCGTGGACTGCGGAATCCATGACTCGACTACGCGCCGAGGCCCGACGGGTTGGCCGCAACGCCCCCTGCCCTTGCGGGAGCAAGCAAAAGGCCAAGCACTGCCACGCGCGATGACACCGTCGCGGCAGGCTGAGCCGATCGAACATCGCGGTGACTGCGTCGCTTGCGTGCACGGCCCTGCGAGTCGCTTGCGCGACCCGTCAGACCAGGCCGAGCAGCGCGAGCCGGTGTGCGTCCACCCGATCTGCCGGCGCTTCCGAGAGCTCGGACCGAATGGCGGCGCGGAGGCGCGAGGTCGCTTCGGGGTCTCGGGCGAGACGCAAGGGGACTGTACGACGGTCGAAGCCGAAGTTGATCGTGTCGAACCCGAGCTGCTCGAAGGTTCGGAGCGCGAGGGGTACGTCGACGAGGTTCTCGGGGACGATGGTGACGCGCGCCACGATCTCCAGCGCGCTCCCCGACGCGTCCCGCTCCGCGCGCAGGCGGGCGACGTTGTCGAGGACCCGGGACCACGAGGACCCGGCGTTCACGAGCTCGTGCACGTCGCGGGTCGCACCGTTGATCGACACCACGACCTTCGCCGCGTGGCGCGCGAGGTCCCGCGCGGTCTCGCCGTCGATCAGCAGTCCGTTCGTGAGGAGGATGTAGCGCTTGCCGACCGCGGCGAGGTGCGTGAGATAGCGTCGGCACTCGCGGATCGCGAGCGGCTCGCCCCCCTGGATCGCAACCTCCGTGAAGGGCGTCACGTCGACCCGCTCGACGAGGAGGTCCGAGGACAGAGTAGTGAAGTCGCCCACGGCGCGCCTGCACATGATGCAATCGATGTTGCAGGCGTCGCCGAAACCGAGGTGGAGCGAGCGGAGCGACTCGTAGCGCACCTCGTCGTCCAGGGTCGCCGGGCCCGGCGAGTCGGGCGTGAGCAGATGACAATTGGCGCGGCATGCGAGCCGTCCGTCACGCGACTCCGCCCGATGGAGGCGGGCCGTCGGCCCGTTGATGATCTCGTGCAGCGGCGAGTCGCGCAGGTTTCCCAGCACCGACGGCTTGAGGAGGCAACACGCGTAGACGTCGGCCCGGCGATCGATGGAGACGCCGTCCCAGACCAGGTGACAGGGCTGCATGGGCGCTCCGTGCGAAGGGGCGGCCATGATATACGAGAGACACGGAGTGGGGAGCCGATGAGCACCGACGGGGAGCCGGTAGTCGTGGTGGTGGCGACCAGGCGCGGCCGCGAAGAAATGCTGCTCGGGAGGGCGCTCCCGTCGATATTTCGACAGGTCGACGTCCGCCCCCGGGCGCTGGTGGTGGTGGACGACGACGCGACCGGCACGTCGCCGCTGGGCGCCGCGATCGTCGCGCTGGCCCGACGGCAGGGGTGGCAGGGCCGCGAGGTCGCGGTAGTCCCGAACCGGCGCACACGGGGGTTCTCCGGTACGGGGGCGTGGAACACCGGCGCGGGAGAGGCGCGCGGCCGGCTACCGCTGGGCGGCTGGCTCGCCTTCCTCGACGACGACGACGCCTGGAGGGAGACCTACCTCGCGCGGTGCGTCGCCGCCGCCCGCGAGGGGAATGCCGCGCTCGTGGTGAGCGGCCTGCTGCGCGTCGGCGCCGAGGTCGAGCCGCAGCTCGCCCCGGTCGGGCTCACGGCCGCGACCTTCTTCGAGACCAACCCGGGGATCCAGAGCAGCAACCTCTTCATCGCGCTCGACCTCTTCGAGTCGGTCGGGGGCTTCGACGAGTCGCTGCCCAGCACCACCGACCGGGACCTGCTGATCCGCGTCTTCGACCACCTCGAGCGGCGGCCCCGACCCGTCGCGCGGGTGGAGGAGTACCTCGTCGAACATCACGCCCATGCGGGCCCGCGCGTCACCACCGACGCACGCGCGAAACACCTCGGCCTCGACCGGTTCTACGCGCGATACGGCGCAAGGATGGACGCGGCCACGCTCGGCCGATCCCTCGCACGCGCGGAGCGCCTCTTCGGGTACCGGGCCGACCGGTGCTGAAGATCGCAGAGGCCCGCCACCTCCCGGCACTCCTGCGCGAACGCGCCCCGTCGATCGTCGTCGGGATGCCGATGAGAGACATGGCGAGCACCGTGACTCGCGCGGTCGTCTCGGTGCTCGATCAGCGGGAGGTTCGCGGTCGACTTCTGCTCGTCGTCTTCGACGACGGTTCCACGGACGCGAGCCTCACCGCGCTCGCCCCCTTCGCACGAGACCCACGACTCCTGGTGGTTCGGGGTCGCTGGGGAAAGGCGTGGGCGGTGCGCAACGCGCTCCTCGACGGCGCGAGCGCCGCCAGGACCGGCGGGCTCGTGCTCCGTCTCGACGCGGACGACACGCTCGCCGATGCAAGCGTCGTCGCTTCCGTGGAGCGCAGGTTCCGCAGCACGCTGTCCCTCCGCGGTCGTGGGCGCCGCCCGGAGCCCCTCGCGCTCCTGGCGGGGAACGCCCTCTCCGCGAACGGCCGGCTCCTCCCGCGCGTGAACGTGCCCGACGGGAGCCTCTTGACCCGGGCGGGGTTGGGGGACCGGCTCGCGCGCATGGCCGCGGGTGACCCCCTCGCGGAGTTGCCGTCCTGCAACTTCGTCCTCCGCGCCGGGCTGCCCTGGCGCTACACCGCGGTGTCGAGCGCCGAGGATCACTGGCTTACGGTGGCGATGCTCACCGAAGCGCGCGGGCGCGTCGCCCTGCTCGACGACCGCCTGTACTGCACCTACTCGCTCTCCGGCGCACTCACGCAGCGGAACCACGCGACCGCTCGGCACATCGCCGCGCGCAGCCGGCTCTTCGACGCCTGGAACCGGCGCGCGGGCCGCGCCGGGAGGGCGCCGTGCTGACGCTCGACGAGCGGGCCCGCGCGGCGGCCATTCTGCTGAACCGTGACGACCTCACGCCGCTCGGCGCCGGCCTCGAAGGCGTGGTGCTCACCGACGGCGCTCGCCTCTTCAAGGTTTTCGACGGCTGGCCGACCGAGCTGCGGGAGGCCCGACGCCGCGCCCTGGCATCTTGGGCGGGGCGCTTCGAGGACTGCCGACACCTACAACCCCTGCTCGCCGTCGAGGAGGTCGGGGGCATCCCGGTGCTTGTGCAGGAGTACTTCCCCTCCACGGTGTGGGTCGGCGAGGAGCGCGCCGGGGTCGTCGGGTTTCTTCGCGAGTGCCTCCGCGAGGCCGTCGCCTACGACTGCTTCAACCCCTCGAACTTTCGAGTCGTCGCGGGCCATCTTCGCCTGACCGACTACGGGGCTGACCTCCGACCGTTCAGCTGGACGGCATGGGTCTACATGGCGCGACGCGCCTGGATCTCGATGCGCAGAACGGAGCGGAGCGACCTCAAGGCGGTGCTGCGCGCCTCGATCACGGACTGGGAGCTTCCCGAGCTCGATGGCTTCGGCCCCTTCCTCATCGAAGTGCTTGACGGGGCAGCGGGCCCGTCGACCAGCCGACCGGGGCAAAGGCACGCGCTCCCAGGCGTGCCCGCGCCCGACGTCACGCTGCTGATCAAGGTCTGCTACCAGGAAGGCGATACGCTGCTCTGGATGGTGCGCCACCTCGTGAGGCAGCTGGAGGGTCCGCGCCGCTTCGCCGAACGACGCGTGGTCCTCGACGCGCGGCGGGACGACTACCCGCGGCAATACAGCGCGCCCAACGTCGACGCCGCCCACGCGGCACTCGACACACTTGTCGGCGAGGGAACGGTCGATCGCGTCGAGGTGGCTCCCGTCGACGGGCCGTCGGTACGGGCGGTGTACCAGCGCTGGTTCGGACTCGAGGTCGACCACCCGGCTTCGCTCTCGGGGGTCCCGGTCGCCCCGCAGCTCTGGGCCTTCGACCAAGTGCCGACCCGCTACGTCCTTCAGGTCGACGCGGACGCCATCGTCGGACGGCGCGACCGCGCACACGACTACCTCCATGAGTTGAAGACCGCCCTACAAAACAGCCCGGACGCGATCGCCGTGGGCTTCCAGATCGCGCACCCGGAGGGGTGGTCGGCCCCCTACGACGCACCCCGCGGGGGTCACTGCCCAGAGGTTCGTTGCGGACTCCTCGACCTGGAGCGACTCCGCGCGCTGCATCCGCTGCCGAACGAGGTCTGTCAGGGCCGGGTTGCGCTGACGTGGTACCGCGCCGTCGAGCGGGCGCAACGGGAGCGCGGTCTGCGCTCGCTCCGGGGCGGCGACGCGCGGAGCTTCTACGTGCACCCACCCAACGCCCGCAAGATCGACCGTGGGGCCTGGTTCGACGTCGTCGACCGCGTCGAGCAGGGCCTGGCGCCGCCCGGCCAGTTCGGGCGCGTCGACCTGACGTGCACGCCCGAGGAGTGGGCAATCCCCTCTCTCCGCCACGAGCACATCTTCGTGGTCGTGGTCGACGAGGCGTCGCGCGGTCTGTTCCCCCGACTCTGGGCGTCGCTCATGGCGCAGTCACGACGCGACTGGGGCGCCGTCGTCGTCGACCCCACCTTCGACTCGACCATCGAGGACGTCGCCCGCGGCGCGAGCGACCGCGTCGCCCTGGTACGCAACCGCGCTCTCCAGGGCGCCCGACTCGTACGGCACGCCATCGCGCGTCACGTCCGTGAGCCCGACGCCCTGGTCGTTCCGCTGCGGGCCGACGACGAACTGCTTGGCGGCTCCGCCCTCACGATGATTCGCCGGCGAGCCGTGGCAGGGCACCGGGTGATCGAGGCGCCCGTCCTCGAAGGCATGCGCCTCCGCGTCGCCCCCGTCGCCGCGCGCATCGCCGAGCTGGGCACCGCCGAGGACGCCGATCCGATCGCCGCGCTGCTGGCCGGCTTGCGGAGGGCGCCGCACGACCCCGCCCCGGGTCCCCTCCTCCGCCGCGAACGCCCGGTCTCGGTCATCGGCGGCGGTCCCGCGCCGCAATGGGAGGCGGCCTGCCGTCCCGCCCCGGTCGGCCAACTCGTACGCGGGCAGCGATGGCGCGCGGGCGGCGACGACGTGCTCTTCCTTCGGCACGCGGAGAAGGCCGGGGGCTCGCGCTTCTGCTCGGTCGAGGAGAACCGAGGGAGGCCCCTCTCGCTGGATGGTCTCGACGAGGCCCGTGCGCTCGGGCACGCGCTGCGGCCCGCGCCGGACGTGATCGTCTGTGCGCCGATCGTTCGCGCGCGTCAGACCGCCGAACAGCTCGCGGCGGCGGCCGGCACGCCCGTGGCGATCGTCGAGGACCAGGTGCTGCTCGGCGGGCGGTTCGAGGATCACGCGCGGTGGCTAGCGATGAAGCGCGACCTCGGGTGGGAGGCGCTCGTCGAGCGCTGGCTCCGTGGGGACGTCGCGAGGGAGGTCGTAGAGCCAGCCGCTGAGGCCATTCCGGCGCTGCTGCGGGCGGTCCGAAGGCACGTGGTTGGCGCTCGACGCGCGCTCGTGATCACGCAGGGCTATGTGAACACCGCGCTCTTTCGGCACGCGGAGGGCCGCCTCGATTTCTCGGGGGGAGCGCTGTACGGGTTCTGGCTGCCGCGCGAGCATCGCGCCTGGAGGGACGCATGACCGCTGGCTTCGCGAATCCCCCGCCCACGCGCGCGCACCCCGGCTGGCGGGAGCGCGCCGCGGAGGCGCTGCGGGCCGCCTGGCGCCGCTTCCGGGTCGACCGCCGCGTGACGACCGTCCTCGGACCTCAGTACCAGCGGAGCCGTGACGCGATCGAGATCGACATCACCTGGGCCTGCAACCTGCGGTGTCACAACTGCAACCGCTCCGTCCGCCAGGCGCCCACCAACGAGCGGATGTCCCTGGCGCAGATCGGGGAGTTCGTCGACGAGAGTCGCCGGGCGGGGGTCGCGTGGCGCAAGGTGCGCCTCGTCGGCGGCGAGCCCACGCTCCACCCGGAGTTCGACGCGATCGTCGCCCTGCTCCGCGCGTGGCGCGACGAGCAGGGAGGCGGGATGGAGATCCAGGTGGCCACCAACGGGCACGGAAGCGCCGTGCGCCACGTGCTCGATCGCTTGCCAAAGGACGTGACCGTCGACGACTCCGCGAAGGAGGGCGACGTGCAGCCGCACTTCGGGGACTTCAACGTGGCGCCGCGCGACCTCCCGGAGTTTGCGAACGCCGACTACCGCAACGCGTGCTGGGTGGCCGAGGGCTGCGGGATGGGGCTCACGCCCTACGGCTACTACCCCTGCGCGGTCGCGGGCGGCATCGACCGCGTCCTCGGACTCGGCCTCGGGCGCAGCCAATTGCCCGCGCCCGGCGACCCGATGCTCGCGGAGCTCGCGGCGCTCTGCCAGTGGTGCGGCCGCTTCAAGCCGGGCCACTTCGTGCCGCGGAAGGTGCGGCTCCCGCTGTACGGCGAGCCGAAGTCGGCGAGCTGGGTGGACGCCTACGCGCGCTGGCGAGGTGCGCGCCCCGGGCTGCGGAAGTACGGGGGATCGTGAGGGCGATCGCCGGAGGGTTGCGCCGTGCCTTGCGGCTCGCGTGGAGGATCGCGCGTACGAGTCGCCTCGCGACCCGGGTGCTCGGTTTCGCCCACACGCCCGCGCAGGACCTGATCGAGATCGACGTGACCTTCGCCTGCAACCTTCGCTGCCTCAACTGCGACCGCTCGTGCACGCAGGCGCCGGACGCGGGGCACATGACCCTCGCCCAGGTAGAACGCTTCGTCGTGGAGACGCGCGAGTCGGCGAGGCGCTGGCGGCGGGTGCGAGTGTTGGGCGGCGAGCCCATGATTCACCCCGACATCGACCGGATCCTCGCGATCCTTCTTGCGTGGCGCGACCGGGAGAGCCCCGACACCACGATCGAGGTGGTCACCAACGGCCATGGGAGGCACGTGCAGGAGGCGATCGCCCGCGTGCCCGAGGGCGTCGTGGTGAAGAACACCCGCAAGGCGGGTCGCGTGCAGCCCAAGTTCGAGGCCTTCAACGAGGCGCCCTGCGACGACGCGCGGTTCGCGTGGACCGACTTCGCGCACGGCTGCTGGGTGACCGAGGAGTGCGGCATCGGGCTCAACGCACTCGGGTACTTCCCGTGCGCGGTGGCCGGCGGCATCGATCGGGTGTTCCGCGAGGGCGCGGGGCGCGCTTCGCTCCCGGCCGAGGGCGAGACGTTCCGCGAGGACCTCCGCCGCGCCTGCGCTCGGTGCGGTCACTTCCGCGGCGGGTGGTGGACGCCGCTCGAAGACCGGACGCCGGTCGAGGGTGAGCCCTGGTCGCCGACGTGGCGCGCCGCGTACGCGCGGGCGGCACGGGGTCGGCGACGGCTGCCGCTCTACACGGAGGGCGGCGCGGGGGGGCGCGAGCAGTGAGCACGGGACGACCGGCCGTGGTCCTGCTGAGCGGGGGCGTCGATTCGGCGACGGCGGTGGCGATCGCGCGGGCGGAGGGCTTCGAAGTGTTCGCGCTGACGGCGCGCTACGGCCAGCGGCATCGTCGAGAGGTCGAAGCGGCTCGGCGGGTGGCGGCGCAGCTTGGCGTCCGACAGCACCTGGTGGTCGACGTCGATCCGGGCCTCTTCGGCGGGTCTTCGCTGGTCGAGGGCGCGGTCTCGGCCGGAGGCGACGGCCCCTGTGTCGCGGCGCCAGGTCCCCCGGCCACCTACGTCCCGGCGCGGAACACCGTGCTCCTCTCGATGGCGCTCGCCTGGGCGGAGTCGCTCGACGCGCGCGACATCTTCATCGGCGCCAATGCCCTCGATCGCGAGGGCTATCCCGACTGTCGCCCTGAATTCCTGACTGCGTTCGAGCGCATCGCCAACCTCGGAACGCGCGAGGCGATCGGCGGGTGCCGGCCGTGGCAGATCCACGCCCCGCTCGCGCAGTGGACCAAGGCGGGGGTCATCGCGCGGGGCCGCGCGCTCGGGGTCGACTACGCGCTCACCTGGACCTGCTACGCACCGACCGTCCTGGGGAGCCCGTGCAGTTCCTGCGATGCGTGCCTGCAGCGTGCCGCGGGCTTTCGGGACAACGGTATCGAAGACCCCATGCTTTCGGGGACGACCATTGCACTCTTGTGAAAGTCGCCGCCGCGGCGCTGCACTCACGCCCCGCGCTGCTGTGTCGAGACGGCCCTATCGCACCACGACCGCGCCCCCGGCGCGGCCCAGCTCCACCATCACGCCGCCGCGGCGAGCAGCTTCGGCCGCGAGCTCACTCCGCTCGATGCTCTGCCCCAGCGCACGCCCATTGACCACCACGTCGAGCGCGACCGGCACCACCCGCGTCGCCTCCTCCATTGCCCACAGGATCGACTCCCAGATCAGTTCGATGGGGTTGCCGAACACCCCGCCGCCGATGAGCGTCAGCACCACCACCCGGCGCCCGACGGCGATCGCGCCCAGGAGCGTCCCGAGGTAGGCCGCGCGCAGGAGCTGCCGGGTGATGACCCGATGCGCCCCACCCGGCGTCGCGAACGAGCTGTACATCCCGCCCGCGAGGCTCGACGTGAACACCTGCGCGATGCGATGGGGCGTCGCGACGGCGCCGTCCCAGTGGGCGCCGAGCACCACCTCGACGTCGTCGTGGAGACCGACGCGCACCGCATCGAAGCGCGCTTGCAGCGCCTCCGCGAAGGCCCCGGCGTCGTAAATCGATCGGTCGCGGAGGTACCCGCTCTCGACGCGCGCCACGTGCGGTCCGCACACATCCGCGAGCAGATCGATCTGCTCACGGTGCGTGGACTGCGTGAACCGCCGCCCGTCCGTCGACGGCGCCGCGTAGTGCCGGACGAGCGTCGCCGGGAGGGCCGAGATCGACGCGCGCGGCCCCTGCGTCGGGTCGCCCAGGTAGGCCGCCACGGGCGTGATGTACGCCCCGGGCGACTCCAGGCAGTTGAACTGCGACGCCGCCTGGAAGAGCGCCCCCTCGGGCGCGTGCGCCTGGAGCGCGCCGATGTCCGTCGCCACGCCCTCGCCGTCGAGCACCCACAGGCGATGCGGGCCCGCTTCTCCCCACAGCGCCCGGCGCGACGCACGATCGCGCAGCGACCCGAGGGTCGGGAGTTCGAAGCTCCCCGCAGCCCACGACCGCCCCAGGGCGCGCACCGTCGCCCGCCCTCGCCCGTCGAAGGAGATGGTCCCCGCCGGGTCGGCCGCGACCTCGTCTTCTGCGTCCGACACCCACGCGCGGTCGCCCCCGCCCAGCGACGCCCGCACGCGTTCGGTGTGGGCGTTCAGCCCATCAACCAGCTCCGACTCCGCGGCGGGGTCGTTCCCCAAGGCAAACAGCAGCTCGAACATCCCGTCTCCTCTCACGCCAGCAGCGCCACGTGCGCGAGCCGCTCGCCCAGCGCGACTGCGTGTCCCACCATCGCCCCTTCGGACAACCACGTCACGCGATCGCCTTCGGCGAACACCTCCGCCCGCATCGTCGCGGCCTTGACCCGTGCCACCACGTCGCGCAGCTCGGTGCGGCTGATCCTCACGTCGGCCGTCGGTTGGTGGACATCCATCGCGACGCCGCGCACCAGCGCTCCCCACGCGCTCGCGCACGCCGCCGGGTCGGCGAACCACTCCAGCAGCACCACCCGCGCGCCTCGCGTGGTGTTGCGCGCGACCGCCAGGCCCGTCGCGCCGTACGCCGCCGGGAGCCGCGCCGCCGTCGCCGCCGCGCGCTCGTCGAGCC
>JAQBQI010000382.1 GCA_028287085.1 Myxococcaceae bacterium | reverse complement strand
TCGCGACTCTCGACACGATGCCAGCGGAACCGAGCGGCGAAGCCCATCGAGGACCTACGTCCACCCGTCGAGCGCCCCGGCGCTCGACGCTCGTGCAGATAGCCCCGCGCAGGCGGGGCGGTCAGCTCCAGGCCCCCACTTCAGCGGTTGCAGGCCCGAAGGGCCGTCCGCAACCGCGGAGTGGGCGGCGTTTCACGCGACGCCCACTGCTCGCTTAACGCCTATGGCGTTTCGGGGGTGAGGGCTAAACCCCCGAAGCGATCAGCCCTTGAGCGAGCGCAGGTGCTCGAGGGCCTCGCCGACGAGGTCGCCGACGGTCGGCCCGCCGCCGCCCTCGCCGGGAGCTCCCTCGTCGTCGCCGCCGTCGACCTCGACGACGCGCTTGTCGTTGCGGAGCTTCTCGAGGTCCTTGATGACCGACGGGTCGCCGAGCATGGCGAGGGCCTCGACGGCCGCGGCCGTCACGCCCGAGTCGGCGTGCTTGATGAGCCGGAGGCAGAGCTTCACGCCGCCCGGCTCGCCGATCTCGGCCAGCACGAAGGGCACCTCCTTGAGGGCCGTGAGCGCCTTGCCGTCATCGATGAGCTTCTCGATGGCGCGGGCGACCTCGGCGTAGCGCGAGTACCCGAGGTCGAGCAGCGTGGTGCCGGCCGCGTCGCGCACGGCGGGCTCGTCGTGGTTGAGCAGGCGCAGCAGCAGCGTGCACACCTCGGGGCCGGTGAACTCGCCCAGCAGGTCGGCCGCGCGCATCAGGCGGATGGCCGACTCCTCGGCGTCGTCGAGGGCCTCGGCCTGGCCGACGGCGCGCTCGATGGCGGCGAGGTGGGCGGGGCCGCTGCCCTCGAGAAACTCCATCTCCGCGGCGCGCAGGGCGCGGTCGGCGGTGAACACGGTGGCGAGCTTGCTATCGAGGGGGTTGGTCATGGCGGCGGACACTTCGCGCGAGGCCGGGGGGAGGGTCAAGCGCGGAGCGGCGGAGAAAACATGGGCCCCGGGGCTTTCCAGGCGGGCGCCGGCCGTGATAGCTACCGCGCCCCGCTGATCGCTCACTGGTGAGTGGTCGGGCGGTCCTCGCTCCCGCGCAAGACGCGGGGGCCAACGTGAAGGTCCAGGAGGACAACACATCTATGGCAACGGAAGCACGGAGCACGCGGGCCTCGGATTACGAGACCGTGTTCATCCTTCGCCCGGACATCGATGGCGAGGCGTCGGAGAAGGTCATTTCTCGCGCGCTCTCGTCCCTCGAAAGCACCGGGGCGAAGCTCACCAAGATCGAGAGCTGGGGCAAGCGCCGCCTCGCCTACCCGATCGCGAAGCAGCGCAAGGGCGTCTACGTCTACCTGCGCTACCTCGGCGCCAAGGGCACCGTGGCCGAGCTCGAGCGCAACCTGCGCATGCTCGACACCGTGATCCGTCACATGACGGTGGTGCTCGCCAAGGACGTCGACGTGGCCACGGTCACCGTCGACCCCGAGGAGGTCAAGGTTCGCCGCATCGAGCTGTCCGCCGAGGACGACGAGCGCGACGAGAGCTACGAGGCCCAGCTCGGCCTGGCCGACGAGCCCCGCCGTGACCGCGACCGTGACCGCGATCGCGACCGCGATCGTGACCGCGATCGCGACCGTGACCCGGCCGCCGCCGCCCCCGCGGCCGCCGCCGAGGCCCCCAAGGACTCCGATGACGGCGCCGGGACTCCCCCCGCGGCCGAGGCCTGAAAGGAACAACGAACATGGCTCGCTTTTCAGGTGGTGGAATGGATCCGTTCGACGATCGCGGCGGCTACAGCGAGGGCGGCGCGGCCGAGATCGCGGCCGAGAACATCGCGGCCCGGCGCCGCGGTGGCCGCAAGCGCGTCTGCAAGTTCTGCGTCGAGAAGGTCGAGGGCATCGACTACAAGGACGCCGGCCTGCTGCGCTACTTCCTCAGCGACCGCGGCAAGGTGGTTCCGCGCCGCATCTCGGGCACCTGCGCCCTGCACCAGCGCATGCTCATCGGCGCGATCAAGCGCGGCCGCATGATCGCCCTGCTGCCGTTTACGACGTCGGGTAAGTGAGAGGTCTACCGTGAGCAAGACTGTTCATGTGATTCTGCAGCGCGACGTCGCCAAGCTCGGCAAGGGCGGCGAGGTCGTGAAGGTGGCCTCGGGCTACGCGCGCAACTATCTCCTCCCCGAGGGCTTCGCGCTCTCGGCGAGCGAGGGCAACGTCGCTCGCTTCGAGCACCAGAAGAAGGTCGCCGGCGAGAAGGCCGCGAAGACCCGCGCCGACGCGACCGCGCAGGCGGCGAAGCTCGGCTCGCTCGAGCTGACCATCGCCCGCACCGTCGGCGGCGAAGGCAAGCTCTACGGCTCGGTGACCCACAAGGACATCGAGGCGGCCCTCAAGGCGAAGGGCTACGACATCGACCGCAAGAAGCTGACGGTCGACAACATCCGCTCGACGGGCACC
The DNA here is from genome assembly GCA_028287085.1 of Myxococcaceae bacterium. GTDB lineage: Bacteria > Myxococcota_A > Polyangia > Polyangiales > SCUS01. The sequence continues at coordinate 2,917 of JAQBQI010000382.1, read as the reverse complement.
TACGCCGTCACCGCGAAGCTCGCCCCGGAGGTCTCCGCGACCTTCAAGGTGAACGTCGTCGCCGACCCCAAGTCGGCCTCCTGATCCGTCGCCTCTCCCGCACTTCCCCCTCCCAGCTCTGACCCGCTGCTCGCGCCCCCGGCGCGACGCGACCGCTCGTCGGCCGCCGCCCCCGCCGCCACCCCCGCCGCCACGGCGGTGGTGCGCGGAAGTGCTTGTTTCGTAGCGGTCCCGTGATGGCACGGCCGCTGCGATGGGTGCTAGCGTGGGCAACATGGTGACGCGGGTGCCGGGCGGGGTGGACGTGGTGTTCGAGGCCCCGCGGTGGTCCGAGCGCTGGGTGCTCGGGGACGACGCCACCATGCCCGAGACCGACGCCCACCTGCTCACCACGAAGCTGCTCATGGACGTGCTCGTGGCGTGGATCGCGCGCACCGGCCGCGACGCCAAGGCGGGCAGCAACCTCGCGCTGCGCTGGGACCGCGAGCACCCGAAGGTCGGCGTCGACCCCGACGTGTACCTGGTCGAGCCGGCGCCCCCCGACGCGGAGCTCACGAGCCTGCGCACCTGGGCAGAGGGCCACCACGCGCCGCGCGTCGCGGCCGAGGTGGTGAGCAGGCGCACGGCCAGGAAGGACTACGCCGAGGGCCCCGCGAAGTACGCCGCGAGCGGGGTGCGCGAGCTGTGGATCTTCGACCCGAAGGGCCACGGCCGCGGCGCCACGGGCGAGTCGTGGGTGCTGCAGGTGTGGCGGCGCACCAAGGCGGGCGCCTTCCGGCAGGAGCACGCGGGGGAGGGGCCGGCGTACTCCGACGAGCTCGGCGCGTGGCTGGTGGTGACCGACGAGGGGACGCGGCTGCGCGTCGCCGACGACGAGGCGGGCGAGCGCTTGTGGCCGACGGAGGCCGAGGCCGAGCGCGCCGCCAGGGAGGCCGCGGAGGCCGAGCTCGCACGCCTGCGGGCGCTGCTGGGTTCGCGATGACCGCGCCCGACGCGGTCGCGCTCGCGGCCGACGCGCGCCCAGGGGGCGCCGGAATGCCGTTGGTTCGGTAGGGTAGGACGGAGGGGCGGGGAGGGACCCCCGGCCGCGGCGGATCGCTCCGCGCGGCCGGCACGGGGGCGGAGGCGCTCAGCTCAGGGCTGGCAGATCGCGACCGGGTAGAGGCTCGAGTCGGGGTGGCAGCAGGTGGCGCCGTTGTAGCAGTTCGAATCGTTCATCGCGATGTACGAGTAGACCTCGCGGTGCGAGCTGGAGCCGCAGGCGCTGTTGTTGATCCACACGGCGGTCTCGACGACGCCCAGCGAGTTCGGGGTCACGCCGGGCGCGTAGGCCGCCCACTGCGGGATCGTGCAGATCGTCCACGGCGCGGGGACGAGCGCGGGGTTCCACGAGCCCCACGTGAACAGGGTGCGGCAGATGCGGATGTTGGCGTTCACGTTGACGTAGACGCCGCCGAAGTTGGCGCAGGGGTTGGTGGCGACGCACGCGCCGGCCGTGCAGACCGCGCCCACGCCGCAGACGATGCCGCAGCCGCCGCAGTTGGTGGCGCTGGTCTGGGTGTTGGTCTCGCAGCCGTTGCTGGGGGCGCCGTCGCAGTTGCCGAAGCCCGCGTTGCAGGTGAACCCGCAGGCGCTGCCCGCGCAGGTCGCCGCCGCCGCGTTGGCCGGCACGGGGCACACGTTGCCGCAGGTCCCGCAGTTCGCCGGCGAGGTCGCGAGGGCGGCCTCGCAGCCGTTGACCGCGTTGCCGTCGCAGTTGCCGAAGCCCGCGTTGCAGGCGAACCCGCAGGCGCCCGCCGCGCAGGTCGCCGCGGCGTTGGCCGGCGCCGCGCACGCGCGCCCGCAGACGCCGCAGTTGGCGGCGTTGCTCGCCAGCGTCACCTCGCAGCCGTTGCCGCTCGACAGGTCGCAGTCGGCCGAGCCCGCCGTGCACAGGAACGCGCAGGTGCTCGCGAGGCACACCGGCGCCGCCCCCGCGCGGCTCGGGCACGCCACCCCGCAGCCGCCGCAGTTGGCCGGGTCGACCGCCGTGTTGATGCAGCTCGCCCCGCACGACGACTGCCCCACCGGGCAGCGCACCACGCAGGCCGAGGCCACGCACGACTCGTTGAGCGCGCACGCGCGGCCGCAGCTCCCGCAGTTGTCGGGGTCGCGCGTGCGGTCGACGCAGGCGCCGCCGCACACCGTCTGCCCCACCGGGCAGGAGAGCGCGCAGGTGCCCGCGGCGCAGACCTGGCCCGCGGCGCAGGCGGTGCCGCAGCCGCCGCAGTTGGCGCGGTCGGTGAGCGTGTCGACGCAGCGCCCCCCGCACACGCGCTGGCCCGACGGGCACGACACCACGCACGACCCGCCCGCGCAGGCCTCGCCCGCGGCGCACGCGCTGCCGCAGGTGCCGCAGTTGGCCCGGTCGGTCTGCAGGTCGCGGCACGAGCCCGAGCAGTCGGTCAGGCCCGCGGTGCACGAGGTCACGCAGGCCGAGCCCGCGCACACCTGGCCGGCGGCGCACGCGCGGCCGCAGAGGCCGCAGTGCGCCCGGTCGCTGGTCAGGTCGCGGCACGAGCCCGAGCAGTCGCTGAGGCCCGCCACGCACGAGGTCACGCACGCGGCGCCCGAGCACACCTGGCCGGCGGCGCACGAGCGCCCGCACAGCCCGCAGTTGGCCCGGTCGGTCTGCAGGTCGCGGCACGAGCCGGTGCAGTCGGTGAGGCCCGTGGTGCACGAGGTCACGCAGGCCGAGCCCGAGCACACCTGGCCCGAGGCGCACGCGCGGCCGCACATGCCGCAGTGGGCGCGGTCGCTGGTGAGGTCGCGGCACGAGCCCGAGCAGTCGGTGAGCCCGGCCACGCAGGAGGTCACAGGATGAAAAAACCAAAGCAGGGCAAGCGTGGGCGGGCTAGTTTCCGCACGGGTGGGCGAT
>JAQBQI010000380.1 GCA_028287085.1 Myxococcaceae bacterium | reverse complement strand
TCGGCGGCGGCGTCGGGGGCGGCGTCGGGGGCGGCGTCGATCGGGGCGCCGAGGTCGGCCGCGACGTCGGCGCCGAGGTCGGCCGTGACGTCGGCGCCGAGGTCGTTGGCGACGGCGGCGTCGGCGGGTCCGCCGATGACGCTGCTGCCGCTGCCACAGCCCGCGGCGACGGCGCCGAGCAGGGCGGCCCAGAGGGCTGTTTTCCAGGGAGATCGCGAGGTCTTCATCACCGCGCACACTATCAGCGGGGGACGCGCCGACGCGAGGTATCGGCGGACGGCGGTCATGCGGCGGGGGTTCAGCGCCCGTTGGCGGAGAAGTGCTGGTAGTCGCGGTCGCCGCGCCACAGACCGCCCCACGACCAGCCGGCGCGGGCGAAGGCGCGCACGACGGCGTCGCCCGCCAGGACGAGCCCGGGCGCGGGCCGGCGGCGCACGAAGGCGGCGCCCGCGGGGGGCGAGGCGCGGCCGCCGGTGACGTAGGGGTTCTGGACGGGGTTGAGGTCGAGGGCGAGGCCGTAGGCGTGCTGCGACCAGACGCCGGGGCGGCCGTTGACCTCGCGGCAGTTGAACGCCGAGGTGTTGTTGGCGGCCATCGAGCGGTGGTCGTCGGCGCCGTAGCGGTCGACGGGCTCGACGCGCTCGACGGCGAAGCGCGCGGCGAAGAGCGCGCGGAAGACGCCGACGAGGGCGACGGCGTGGGCGCGGTGCACGACGAGCCGGCCGCGGTGGACGGCGCCGTCGAAGCCCCAGTGGTCGACCTCGACGAGCCGGAGGTCGGCGAGGGCGACGGGGCAGCCGGGGCGCCATGATCCGGTGGGGGCGGTCATGGCGGCGCGGGTCGCGGCGTCGAGTGGACGCGCGCCGCCGTGGAAGCGGGGCGTGGCCTGCGCGGCGGCGGCGGCGAGGAGCAGGGCGACGAAGGGGACGCGTGGGCGGACGGTCATCGGGGGCACCGGGAGCGTATCGCCGCCGCCCGTTGCCCGACGGACCCGACTGGGCTCATTCTCCGCGCCCCTCCGATGCGCGCCCCCCGCTTCGCCGCCGTGCTCTTCGACCTCGACGGCACCCTCGCCGACTCCGCGCGGGACATCACCCTCGCGCTGGAGTTCGCCCTCGCCGACGTCGGCGTGCACACCGAGCACCCGGTGCACCGCCTCGTCGACGGGTCGCCCCTCGAGGCCATCTTCGCGCTCGCCGCGCCGGAGAGCACCGCGGCCGAGTTCGAGCGCTTCGCCTCGGCGTACCGCGCCCGCTACGAGGTGCTCGGCCACCGGAACACCCGGCTCTACCCCGGCGTGCGCGAGACCCTCGAGGCCCTCTCGCTGCTGCGACCGGGCCCCTGGCTCGCCGTCGCCACCGCCAAGCGCAGCGTCACGGCGCGCTCGGTCTGCCGCCACCTCGGCATCGAGCAGCACTTCCGCGCCATCGAGGGCACGGCCGGGACGAGGATCCCCCCGAAGCCCGCGCCCGACCTGCTGCACCTGCTGCGCCGCCGCTGCGAGTCGCCGCCCGAGCGCTGCCTGCTGGTCGGCGACACGCTCCGCGACGTGCTCGCCGGCAAGGCCGCGGGCATGCGCACCGCCGCCGCGACCTGGGGCCACGGCCGCCGCGAGGAGCTCATCCACGCGAAGCCCGACCACGTGCTCGAAGACCTCGAAGACCTGCTGCCGCTGCTCAACGACGGGTGACCGGCGTGGCCGACGACGTCGACGGGGTCGACCTCGCGAGGTACCTCGCCGAGTGCCGCGCCATGGTGCTCGACGAGATCCGCGCGATGGTGCCGCAGCACTCGCGCGCGGGCCGCGTGCTCTACGACCTGATGCTCGACTACCCGATGCGCGACGCCAAGGGCCTGCGCCCCGCGCTCTGCGTCGCCGCGTGCCGCGCGCTGGGCGGACCGCTCGAGGGCGCCCTCCCCTCGGCCGCCGTGCTCGAGCTCTACCACAACGCCTTCCTCATCCACGACGACGTCGAGGACCGCTCGGAGAAGCGCCGCGACGCCCTCACCCTGCAACGGCTGCACGGCGTCCCCATCGCGGTGAACGTGGGCGACGCGATGCTCGCGCTGGCGCTGCAGCCCCTGCTCGACAACATGCACCGGCTCGACATGGGCCGGGCGCTGCGCATCCTCGAGACGGTGGCGGTGATGGCGCGCGAGTCGGCCGAGGGCCAGGCCGTCGAGCTCGACTGGGTGCGCCGCGCCCGCTGGGACCTCGCCGACGACGACTACCTCGCCATGGTCGACCAGAAGACCGGCTGGTACAGCTTCGTCGCGCCCGTGCGCATCGGGGCCATCATCGCGAACGCCCCCGCGGAGGTGATCGCCGCGCTCGAGGCCTTCGCGGGCGCGCTGGGGGCGGCCTTCCAGATTCAAGACGACGTGCTCAATCTCCAGGCGCGCGAGGCCGACTACGGCAAGGAGATCGCGGGCGACCTCTGGGAGGGCAAGCACACGCTCATACTGCTGCACGCGCTGCGCTCGATGGGCGAGGCCGACCGCGCGCGGGCGCTGGCGATCCTCGACCGGCCGCGGCCCGACACGGTCGACCCGGCGCGCGACGACCTCGCGGGGCGGCTGCGCCGGGTGGTCCCGGAGTTGGCGGCGGCGGGGCACCTCGACGCGGCGGGGCGCGCGGCGCTGGAGTCGCTGGTCGAGGACGTGGCGCGCACCAAGACGCGCGACGACGTGGAGTGGCTGCTCGCGCAGATCGGGCGGCACGGCAGCCTCGGGTACGCGCGGGAGGTGGCGCGCGCGCGGGCCGCCGCCGCCGGCGCGATGCTGGCGTCGTGGAGCTGGATGAAGCCGAGCGTGCACCGCGCGGTGCTGCAATCGCTGGTCGACTACGTGGTCGAGCGCGACCGCTGACGGTCTGACCAGGGGGTGCGCTATCGTCCGCGGCGATGCTCACCGAGGTCGAACTGAAGAACTACCGCGGGCACACCGACACGCGGGTGCCGCTCGCGCGCTTCACGCTCCTCGTCGGCGACAACGCGGTGGGCAAGACCTCGGTGCTGGAGGCGGTGAGCCTCGTCGCGCGCTCCGTGACCGAAGGGCCCAATTTGCTCTTCACGGGTGACACTGCCCCGGAGTTTGTTCGCCGACACAACGCCGCGGTCGCAACGACGCTGTTGGTACGAGGAGCGAGTCAGTCGTCTCCGAACGCCTCCTGGTCGCTCGCCATCCAGATCCCACTGGAGACGAGGATTCTCGACGTGATCGGGTACGCATACGCGGACGGCCAGGACCAGATCGAGAGTCGTGGGAGAGCCTTCCTGAACGCTCCCGGCGGCATCACTGCACTTCTCTCGAACGTCTCGTTGTTGCCACCGCCGACCATTCTTCGGCTCGAGCCGCGACGCCTCGCCGAGCCCTCGACCAGCGACGATCTCGTCCCCTCACTGGCGTCGAACGGAGCGGGACTCGCGACCGTGCTCAAGCATCTGAAGGCGACCGACGACGAGCGCTACAGGAGTCTCGAAGGCGCGCTTCGCGCGATCGTCCCCTCACTCAGCTCGCTGAACTTCCGCCGCGTACAGAGGCCGACCGTGACGTCGCGGGTGATGACCGTCGATGGGCAGCAGGTCATCGTGCCCGAGCAGGCGAACGTCATCTGCGACGAGCTCCTCCTGAAGTTCACCGACACCGACTGGCTGCCCGCCCACTCCGCGAGCGAGGGCACCCTCCTCACCCTCGGCGTGCTCACGCGCCTCTACGAGCCGTCGGCGCCGCGGGTGCTCCTGCTCGACGACATCGACCGCGCGCTCCACCCCCGCGCGCAGGGCGAGTTCATCGCCCGCCTGCGGGCCGCGCTGGAGGCCTTGCCCGACGCGCAGATCATCGCCACGGCGCACTCGCCGTACATCGCCGACCACTTCGAGCCCGACGCCGTCGTGGTGCTCGGCCGACCCGACGACGGGCCCGTGGTCGCGCGGCGCCTCTCCGAGCACCCCGATCAGAAGCTGCGCGACGCCCTGACGACCGGCGAGTTTCTCACCGCGTCGGGCGCGGGCTGGTTTTGGTAGTGACCCTGACGGTGACCGTCTGCGCGGAGGACTCCCTCGCCGCCGACACGTCGACGCGCCTGCTCGATCGCGTCGTCGCGGCGCGCGCCTCGGCGGAGTGGCTCCGCGACTACTGGACCGACCCGTCGTTGCGCGAACACCAGCGGAGCGTGGTCGACCTCGCCGGTCGCGCCGGCTGGTCGAGACCCGCGCACGTCAAGCAGGTCGAGGTGCGCCCCCACCTGCGCGCGCACGGTCGCCACCCCGGCACCAACCGCCCCCTCGTCGGCAACGCCGCGCTCGCCTACAAGTCCGTGCGCGTCGCCGCGGCCCGCCCCGTCGAGTCACCCCACGCGCTGCTGCTCGCCTTCGACACCGACCACCGGCCCGCCGACCAGCGGTGCCGCGCGGGCGTCGAGGCCGCCCTCCTCGGCGCGACCCCCGACCTCGCGGTGCTCGTCGCCGAGGCCCACCCCGAGTTCGACGCGTGGATCATCGCGGGCTTCGTCCCCACGGCGCGACACCACCACGACGCCGTCGCCTCGGTGCGCGCCGGCCTCCGCGCCGCGGGCCACGTCTTCGACCCCGTCGTCGAGCCGCACCGCCTCACCAGCGACGTCGCGGGCGACCCCCGCGACGCCAAGAAACTCTGCGCCCTGCTGCTCGGCCTCGACGACCAGGCCCACTTCGGGCACGCCGAGGTGCAGCGCTGCGCCGAGTCGATTCCCCTCGATACGCCGGCCGCCGAGGCCATCGGCGTCGCCGCCTTCGTCGCCGACGTAGTGCGGTCGGTGCTCCCGCGGCTCGGCGATCGACCCCCGTCAAAGACTTGACACCGGCGGCGCGTTGCGACGCCAATGCGCGACGGGATGAAGCACTGCCCTCGCTGCCACGCGCGCTACGACGACCTCCTCACCTCCTGCCCCGCCGACGGCGTCGCCCTCGAGGCCCCGCCCGACCCGATGGTCGGCCGCACCCTCGCGTCGCGGTACAAGATCCTCCGCCGCGTCGGCGCGGGCGGCATGGGCTCGGTCTACCGCGCGCGCCACGTCATCCTGCGCCACGACGTCGCCTTGAAGCTCCTCTCCCCCGAGCTCACCCGCGACCCCGTGATGCGCGAGCGCTTCGTGCGCGAGGCGCAGGCCACCAACCTCCTCAAGCACCCCAACATCGTCGACATCTGGGACGTCGCCGAGGAGGGCAACCGCGTCTTCCTGGTGATGGAGTTCCTCGAGGGCGAGAGCCTCGCGCAGCGCATGCAGAACGGGCCCGTCGGCGTGCGCGAGGCCGTCGAGATCGCCATCCCCGTCTGCCACGCCCTCGGCCGCGCCCACTCCCTCGGCGTCGTGCACCGCGACGTGAAGCCCGAGAACGTCTTCCTCGTGCGCGACCCCTCCGGCGCCCTGCGCGTGAAGGTGCTCGACTTCGGCATCGTGCACATGCGCAGCGAGGTGCGCCTCACCATGCCCGGCGAGATCTTCGGCACGCCCGAGTACCTCGCCTCCGAGCTCGCCCGCGGCGAGCCCTGCGGCCCCGCCAGCGACCTCTACGCCCTCGGCGTCATGCTCTTCGAGATGGTCACCGGCACCCTCCCCTTCAACGGCACCGTGCACCAGCTCATCGAGCACCACGCGCGCTCGGCGCCGCCGTCGATGCGCTCGCGCCTCCCGTCGGTGCCCGCGGCCCTCGACGTGCTCGTGCTCGCGCTCATGCAGAAGAGCCCCGCCGAGCGCCCGCCCAGCGCCGCCGACGTGCTCGACGCCCTCGCCGGCATCCTCGAGCTGGAGAGCACCGCCGCCGCCCCCGCGGGCGCCCCCACCTCCGCGCCCCCCGCCGAGCGCGGCGGCGCCGGCGAGACCACCCTGCTCTCCATCGAGCGCGACTCGCTCCCGGCGGCGGTGTCGATCCCCACGCTGCGCCACCAGGTCGCGACCTTCCACGCCGCCGCCGAGGCCGCCTTCCCGTCGGGCGACATGCCCGAGACCATGCGCGACCTGCTGCGGCGCTTCAACGCCAACGTCGACCGCCTGCGCGCCCTCGAAGACGACCGCCGCGGACTCATCGTCGAGCTCACCGAGCGCGACCGCCGCCACCAGCGCGAGCGCGACGAGCTGCTCGGCGAGCTGCGGCAGATCATGGTCGAGCACGAGGGCGTGGCCGCCAAGCTCGCCGGCCTCGAGCACCGCGAGCGCGAGGCCAAGCGCGACGAGGTGCAGGTGCTACAGGAGCTCAGCCTCGCGTGGGACACCGTCGGCCCCGTGCCGAGCAACCCGCGGGCGATCAACGTCGAGCGCGCGATGCAGCTCGAGGCCCTCGGCGCCGTCGCGTCGCAGTGGCGCGCGGTGCGGGCCGTGCTCGACGGCGTCGCCGCGGGCCG
>JAQBQI010000319.1 GCA_028287085.1 Myxococcaceae bacterium | reverse complement strand
GGGCCGAAGGTCAGCAGCACCACGGAGTCCTGCGGGTGGAACCCGAGCACGACCGGCACCAGCGCGACCAGGTCGGAGCCGCTGCGGGCGACGAAGGACCCGGGGCCGCCGGCCGGGGCGGCCGGGGCGGGCGGGGCGGGCGGGCTCGGCACGGGCGAGTCGGCAAAGTCGCCTTCGAACTGCGGCACGCGGCGCTCGACGAGCGCCCGCGAAAACGACGCGGGCAGCGCCGGGCTGGTGAACTCCTCGGAGAGCAGCTCGAGCACCTCGGGGTCGTCGATGTCGACGTTGGCCGAGGTGATCTCGGCGGCGTCCTCGTCGAGCGGGCCGGGCGTGGGCGTGGGCAGCTCGGCGCCCGAAGGGCCGGCGTCGGAGGGCTCGTACACCACCGCCGACGGGCGCTGCGCCCGGTCGGAGACGTCGAGGTTCAGCCACGAGTTGGCGTCCTCGTCGGTACGCCGGTAGGCGGCCGACACGTCGCTCACCCCGGTGACCGCGCGCGCCGCGAGCAACGAGTGGCCCGGCGAGGTGCCGACGCGCGGCGGCGCCTGGCTCGCCGGGCCGAGGAAGGGCGAGATCGGCCGGGTCGAGGGCTGCCGCGCGCCCATCGGCGGCGGGCGCGTCGAGACCCGCGCCGCGCCGGGCACCGGGGTCGGGGCGCGCATCGTCGGGGGCCGGCCCATCGCGAGGCCCGCGGTCGGGGGGATGGTCCCGCCCCGGAGGAGGCCCTCGCGCACGGTGCGCCGCGAGGTGAGCAGCGTGGCCGGCACCGACTCGAGCGCGCGGGCGAGGCGCGCCGCGAACTCGCCCGCCGACGCCGGCCGCTGGCCGGGGTCGACCGACCAGGACTCGTGGAAGAGCTCGTCGAGGGGCTCGAGGCCCTCGAGCGGCGCGAGCGCGATGTACGGCAGCACCCTGCGCTGCACGGCGTTGATGACGGCCGAGGCGCTGTTGCCCGGGAAGGCCATGCGGCCCGTCAAGGCCTCGAAGGCCAGCGTGGCGAGCGAGAAGATGTCGGCCGCGGGCGTCAGCGCGACCTCGCCGATGAGCTCCTCGGGCGCGAGGTAATTGACCTTCGAGGCCGGGTGCTGCGGCCGGTCGGCGTGCCCCACGGCGAGCAGCTTCACCGGCAGCGGCGACGGCGGGATGAGCACCGTCTCGGGCATCACCACGCGGTGCAGCACCGGGGGGCTGCGGTCGTGCAGGTAGTCGAGCGCCGAGGCGACCTCGTCGATGATCCGGCGAATCTCCCCGGTCTCGATCACCTCCCCGCCCGCGAGCCGGCTGCGCAGGGTGCGCCCGTCGGTCCACTCCGTGATCATCACGGGGAGCTGGTTGGCGGTGTACCCGAGCGCGTGCACCTCGACGAGGTTGGGGTGCTTGAGCGCCCGCCCGAGCACGGCGGTGCGCTCGAACCAGTCGCGCAGCTCCTCGACGTGGAGGGGGTGCAGCACCAGCGCCCGCGACTTCACCCCGCGCCCCTCCGCGGGGAAGGCCTCGTAGACGAGGCCGATGCGATCGGCGTGGCTCAGCGCCCCGAGGATGAATCCTCCGGGCAGCTGAGACCCTGGTGATGCCATCCGGCTCATCGGGGCCGGGACGCTACTTCAGGCCGTCCGCCGAAGCACGATCGCGGCAACGATCGCGGCCGGTCACTCCTCGCCGGCCGACGCGCAGCAGCGGAACCCGATCGAGTAGTCGTGGTAGGCGGTGTTGTGGCCGGGGGTGCGGTACCAGCAGCCCTCGCCGTTGATGGTGGTGTCCATGTAGTAGCCGCCGCGGAAGGTGCCCGTGGCGTCCGCGGTCCACTCGTGGAGGTTGCCGACCATGTCGAAGACGCCGTGCTCGTTGGTGCAGCCCGCGTGGGCGCCCGTCAGCGAGACGGTGCCCGGGAGCTGGTTGATCTGCGGGTCGTTCATCAGGCCCATGCCCCAGAGGTAGGGCGTGGTGGCGTGGAAGAGGCGGACGACGGGGTGCCAGCGGTGGTTCTCGTTGCAGCGGCCGTCTTCGCGCTGGTTGCTGTAGCCGTGCGTGCGGCCGTTGGGCCCGCGGCACGAGCGAAACCACTCCCGCTCCGAGCACAGCCGCTTGCCCGAGCGCGCGCAGGCCCGGGCGGCCTGCACCTGCGAGATGTACCCCTGCGGCACGACCCCGCGCCGGGTGACCGCGCGGACGTCGGCGCGCCCGGGGTTCATGTACGGCGAGTGGGGCACCTCGCGGCCGTCGGCCCGGATCTCCATCAGCGACGCTTCGTAGCGGTCGACGCAGAACCCGCTGCCGGGCACGAAGGCCATGCCGTCGGGGCAGGGCGCGTTCGAGCTCGCGACCGATGCCCCGAAGATCAGCGCACCCAACAGCGCGAACACCGAACAGGCCAACACGCTCTTGGGGACGCCAGACGTTCGCTGCATCAGTTCCTCCGCGGGGGTTCTTCGGCGTCGGTCGCGGTAAGCGACCGTTAGCCTGGAAGCGCGTACGAGATCCGTGTGCGAGACCGTCGTCTGGCCTCACGAACCGGCCGCATTCCTAAAGGGGGAACACGAACGGCCAAGTTCAAGAGTGAGCCGCATGTCTATCCGCGGTCGCGCGATCGGGCAACCCCCCTTCGTCAACTTTGCGGCGTCGATGTCGGTGCATGGAATGCGCGCACGGCGCGCGTCCTTCACTGAAGGATTGACCCCCGCGCGCACGGTGAGAGTCTCCGCGGCCGCGAGGTACGTTGCACCGATGACCGAAGCCCGATCGCTCGACGCCCGACTCCACCATCCGCTGCCCGCGCTGGCCGAACCCGCCGTCACGCTCTCCGAGATCGGCCCGCTGCGCGCGGCCGGCGTGGCCGCCGGAATCAAGGCGAGCGGGCGCCCCGACGTGGCGCTGCTCGTCGCCGACGAGCCCGTCGCGTGCGCCGGCATCTTCACGCAGAACCTCTTCCCCGCGGCGCCCGTCGTCGTGAGCCGCGAGCACCTGCGCGAGAGCGCGGGGATGATCCGCGCGGTGGTCGTGAACAGCGGCAACGCCAACGCGTGCACGGGCGAGCGGGGCCTCGCCGACGCGCGCGAGATGTGCGCGCGGGTCGCCGCGCTCGTGGGCTGCCGCCCCGACGAGGTGCTCGTGTGCAGCACCGGGGTCATCGGCCACGCGCTGCCGATGGAGAAGGTGCGCGCGGGCGTCGACGCGGCCTTCGCCGCGCTCTCGCCCGAGCGCGACGCGGGCCGGAGGTTCCTGCACGCGATCATGACCACCGACGCCTTCCCGAAGGAGCACGGCGCCCTGCTCGACGGCGCGCGCGTCGCGGGGGTCTGCAAGGGCGCGGGGATGATCCACCCCGACATGGCCACGATGCTGGGCTTCGTCGCGACCGACGCGCGCGCGACGCCCTCGGCGCTGCGCTCGGCCATCGCCGACGTCGCCGCGCGGAGCTTCAACGCCGTGCACGTCGACACGCACCCGAGCACCAACGACACCTTCCTGCTGCTCGCGACGGGCCGCTCCGAGGTGGCCTTCCAGCGCGTGCAGCGCGGGGTCACCGAGGTGGCCGGGCACCTCGCGTGGCTCATCGCGCGCGACGGCGAAGGGGCGACCAAGGTGACGACCATCCAGGTGACGGGCGCGCGCGACCACGCCGCGGCGCGCGAGGTCGCCGACACCGTCGCGCACAGCGCCCTCGTGCGCACGGCGCTCTTCGGCAACGACCCCAACTGGGGCCGCTTCGTCTCGCAGGTGGGCAACGCGCGCTCGGTGCGCAGCGTCGCGGGCCTGCGCTGCACGCTGCAGGGCGTGACGGTCTTCGAGCACGACGCGCCGACGGCCTTCGACCGCGCGGCCCTCTCGGCGGCCATGCGCGCGGAGAACCTCGTGCTCGAGATCGCGCTCACCGAGGGCAGCGGCGCCGCGATGCTGATGACCAGCGACCTCGGCTACCGCTACGTCGAGGTCAACGCCGAGTACACGACCTGACCCACCGTCACCACTTGTAGAAGCCCTCGCCCGACTTCTTCCCGAGCTTGCCCGCCCGCACCATCTGCCGCAGCAGCGGCGGCGCGCGAAACTGCTCGCCCACCTCGCGGTGCAGGTGGTCGAGGATCGCGAGCCGCACGTCGAGGCCGACCAGGTCGGTGAGCCGCAGCGGGCCCATCGGGTGGCGGTAGCCGAGCTCCATCGCGCGGTCGATGTCCTCGGCGCTCGCCACGCCCTGCTCGAGCATGCGAATCGCCTCGGCCCCCAGCGCCACCCCGAGCCGGCTGGTGGCGAAGCCCGGCATGTCGCGCACCACGATGGGGGTCTTGCCGAGCGCCGCCGCGAAGGCGAGCGCGCGGTCGACGGCGGCCTCGGCCGTGCGCACGCCCCGCACGATCTCGAGCAGCTCCATCACGGGCACCGGGTTGAAGAAGTGCAGGCCGACGAGCCGCGACGGGTCGCGCAGCGCCGCGCCGAGCTCGGTGATCGACAGGGACGAGGTGTTCGAGCCCAGCAGCGCCGTCGCGGGCGCGAGCGCGTCGACCCGCTGGAGCAGCTCGCGCTTCAGCTCGACCCGCTCGGGCACGGCCTCGACGACCACGTCGGCCCCGTCGACCGCGGCCCCGACGTCGCCGCCCCACCCGATGCGGCCGAGCGCGGCGTCGCGCTGCTCGGCGCTGAGCTTCGCCTTCGCCACCATGCGGTCGAGCGAGGCGCGCACCCCGGCGAGGCCCTTCTCGCGCGCGGCCTCCGACGGGTCGCAGACCTGCACCGCGAAGCCCGCCGCGGCGCACACCTGCGCGATGCCGTGACCCATCGTGCCCGCGCCGAACACCGCCACCCTCGTCGTCGTCTCGCTCATCGCGGCGTTGATATCACAACGCCCGGGACGCCCGCCGCACCCGGCGCGCCGCCTCGGTCGCCGCCGCGCCGCC
>JAQBQI010000294.1 GCA_028287085.1 Myxococcaceae bacterium | reverse complement strand
CGTCGTAGGTGTCGATGAGCAGCGTCGTCCCCTGCGGGAAGGACTCGGCGAAGCGGTGGAAGGCCGCCTCCTCGCCGTCGTCGACGTGGGCCAGCACGTAGCTGTGCGCGATGGTCCCCGAGACGGGCACGCCGAAGCTCAGGCCCGCCTGCTCGCAGGAGGTCGCCGCGCAGCCGGCCACGTAGGCCGCGCGCCCGGCGTAGGCCGCCGTCAGCGGGTCGATGCGCCGCGCGCCGAACTCGAAGACCGGCCGGTCGCCCGCCGCCAGCACCACCCGCGCGGCCTTCGAGGCGACCCGGGTCTCGGTGTTGATCACCCCGAGGAGGAAGGTCTCCAGCAGCTGCGCCTCGGCCAGCGAGGCCGACACCCGCAGGATGGGCTCGCCCTCGAAGGCCAGCGCCCCCTCCGGGATGGCGTCGAGGTCGCCCCGGAAGCGGAACTCCCGGAGGTAGCCCTCCATCGCGTCGGTCATCACGTCGCCCAGGTCGGGCTGCGCGCGCAGGTAGTCGACCTCCGCGTCGGTGAAGCGAAGGTCGCGCAGGTAGCGCACCACCCGGTCGATGCCCGCCACCAGCAGGAAGCGACGGTTGGGCGGAAGCCGCCGCACCGAGAGCTCGAAGACCCCCCGCCGCTCGGCGATTCCTTCCCGCAGGTAGGCGCCCAGCATGGCGAGCTCGTACCGGTCGGTGAGTAGTGCGTGCATCGAGAACGGGCCGTGATGGCGCCACGGAGACGCCCGAAGCGCAAGGGGTCCCGAACCCTGGAAACTATCTCAGCGCGGCGCGATGATCCGGCGGTCGAGGAGGAAGTCCTTGAAGGCGCTCCAGAGCTGTGGGCGACCGACCTGGAGCAGGTGTCCGCCCGCGAAGGTCTCGAAGCGCGCGTCGAAGTGATCGCGCAGCCGCTCGGCGTGCCCGGCGGGCGTGATGCCGTCGTTGCCCGCGGCGAGCACGAGCACGCTGCCCGGCGCGACGGCGGGCGGGCGCGACAGCGGCGAGACGACCCGCAGCGAGTCGTCGATGCGCCGGCCGACCCACGGCGGCGGCGCCTCGGGGAGCCGCGCGCGGTGCTGGAGGTACGCGTCGCCCAGCGAGGCCAGCGGGATCATCAGCGTCGTGAAGGCCGGCGTCGGGTCGACGGTGGCGAGCAGCGCGGCGGTGTAACCGCCGAGGGACATCCCGAAGAGGCCGACGGTGGACGAGCCCTCGGCGCGCAGCCACGCGAACCACGCGCGCAGGTCGGAGACGGCGTGCGCGAAGCCCTCGACGGAGCGCCACGGGTCGACCCCGGGCCAGAGCGCGCGGCGCCCGCCCGGGGCGCGCATCCCGTGGAAGGGCAGCACCGTGATGAGCACGTCGAGGCCCCAGTGGTAGAGCCGCGGCGCCTCGAAGGCGGCCTCCTCCAGGGCGAGGTTGCCGCCGAGGTAGCCGTGCACGCAGACCACCGTCGCGCGCGGCGTCGGGTGCCGCCAGTAGCGGGCGACCGCGGTGTGGTTGGGCTCGGCCTGGGCGAGGTAGTCCTCGCGGGGGAAGTCGTGGGTCGGGGCGAAGCCGCTGGTGAAGCTGAGGTCTTCGACGCGGCCGCCGCCCGGCAGCGAGCGCACGGGCGTGCGGCGCACCGCGGGCATCGGCGGCGGGAGGAAGAAGGCGTCGGGCTCGGCGATGAGCCGCGGGTCGCCGTAGGCCTCGGCGACGCGGGCGAGCTGGCGGAGCTGCTGCTCGGGGTCGGGCCGCGGGCGCTTCGAGCGGCTGGCCACGTCGAGGGCGATGTCGACGGCGGCGCGGTCGACCCAGGCGCCCGCGGCGTCGGCCCAGCCCGCGAGGAACGAGCGCTTGCGGATGAGCGGCGGCACGGCGCGCTACGCCGGCAGCCGGTCGTGGGTCGTGGCCGTGGCCGCGAGGAACACCCAGCCGAAGCGCCACGCGCCGCCGTGGCGCTCGACGACGACCGCCGACGACTTCTCGAAGCCCGGCCAGCGCGGCGGCTTGATGAGCGACACGAGCACCTGCGAGAGGGTGGGCTCGTGGCCGACCAGCGCGAGCGTGGCGTCGCCGCGCCAGCCTTCGACGAAGCGCACGATGGCCGCGACGTCGCCCGTGGCCAGGGCGGCCAGCACCGACACGGGCCCCGGCGGGGGGGCGTGCGCGGCGACGATCTCGGCGGTCTGCACGGCGCGCACGAGCGGCGAGGTGACGAGCGCGACGGGGCCGAACTCGGCGACGCGCCGGCCGGTGGCGGCGGTCTCGGCGCGGCCGCGGGCGGTGAGCCAGCGGCTGCCGTCGGAGTTGTCGGGGGTCGCGTCGACGGCCTCGCCGTGGCGGATGAGCATGATCTTCATGGGGTGCGCACTCCCCCCTCCCGAACGGAGGGGATCGCGTTCACCGATAGGGGATTTGCGCGCGACCCGCCAGACGCAGCGCGCGCAGAAAGCAACCGTCGGCCGCGACTTGCGGCACGGAGGGGGGCGTGCGAACCCACTCCCATGCGCGCTCCGGGACTCGGCGAGGTGTTGTTCATCCTGATCCTGGTGGCGGTGGTCTTCGGCGCGTCGAAGGTGAACCCCATCGGCGACGCCGTCGGGGGCTTCATGCGCAACCTCCGCCGGGGGATGCGCAACGACGACCGCATCGCGGTGAAGCCGACGCCGCCCGAGCGCACCGACAAGCCGGGTTGACGCCGGCCTCCGCCCGTCGGTAGGGGGACCACCACCCCAATGACCCTCCGGTGGCTCTCGCTCTCGCTCGCCCTGCTCGTCGCCCCCGCCGCGGCCGCCGCGCAGCCCCGCTCGCGCGCCCCGCTCTCGGCCCGCGACCGCGTCTACGTCGTGCGGCCCAACGACACCATCCGCCGCATCGCGGCCGTGCTGGAGGTGCCGGTGCGCGACGTCGCGGCGCTCAACAACCTCCGCCCGCCGTACCTGCTCTCGGTCGGGCGCCGGCTGCGCGTGCCGGAGGGCGTCTCGCAGGAGGTGCTGCGCTCGCTGCCCACCCGCGAGGAGGTCTCCACCGACGCCGAGGGCGGCGCCCACCACGCGGGGCGCGTCACGCTGGTGCGCGCCCGCGACGCCGCCGAGCTGACCACCAACTTCACCGCCACGGGGCCGGCGCTGCGGGCGCGCGTCGAGCGCATGCTCCAGGCGCGCAGCGGGGCGGCGCACATGATCCACCCGCGGCTGGTGCGGGTGTTCCCGACGATCAGCGACCGCTTCGGGGGGCGGCGCATCACGGTGCTCTCGGGCTACCGGCCGCACCGCGGCGGGCGCGACGAGCCGCGCAACCGGCACGCCCTCGGCTACGCGGTCGACCTGCGCGTCGAGGGCGTGGCGCTGCGGCAGGTGTGGGAGTTCTGCCGGACGATTCCCAACGTGGGCTGCGGGCTGTCGACGCGCGGCAACTTCGTGCACGTCGACGTCCGCACCGAGGCGGCCGCGTGGACCATCGGCGCCCGGGACGAGCCGACGCCGCCCGAGGACGAGTTGCGCGACGTCGCCGAGGAGGCGAGGGCGGAGTAGCGGTTACCCCGGCGGGCTTCGGCGTCGCCGAACGCGGGTCGGGCGGTCGCCACGGCGTCGTCGGGGACCGCCGGACGTAGATGAGGTGACCGCATGATCGGCGTTCGGTACCGCCGAACGTGGATTCACATCATGTTTTCAGGCGATTTCGCGCGAGGCGTTGTGCGAGCCTCGGAGGCGTCGGCGCGCCTCACGCGCCGCCGGGAGGACCGAAGCACATGGCGACGCTGAAGACGCAGGTGGGCAGTCCGGGGACGCGCAAGGAGGTCGGCCACCTCGTGCTGGCCGCGGCGAAGGTGGCCGACACGAAGCGCGTGCGGGCGCGGCTGTCGGCCTTCGCGAAGGCGCACGGTGCCTTCGTGAAGGCGGCCGACAAGGTGGCCGCGGCGGAGGCCGTGCGCGACGCGGCGCACGCGGCGGTCGCGCTGGCCGACGTGACGCAGGACGCCGCCGTCGACGCGCTGGTCCTGGCGCTGGTGGCCGGGGGCGCGCCGCGGCTCGCGCCGTTGAAGGGGATCTCGACGTACTCGCCGAGCGATCTGAAGGGGCTGGCGACGCCGAAGGAGGCCAAGGAGCTGCAGCGCATGACCAGCGCAATCGCGAAGCGTCCGGGGCTGACCCCGGCGCTCAAGAAGGCGAACAAGGCCGCGGCCGACGCGTCGGCGGCGGTGCTCCGGTCGATCGTGTCGGTGGTCCCGCGCGAGCGGCTGTACCAGGAGTCTCTGGCGTCGCGCGACGCGCTGAGCCAGCCGTGGGAGACGGCGATGGCCTACCTGAAGCGCGCGGCGAAGGTGGCCGACGACGACGGCGCGGCGGGGCTCTTCGCGACGCTCTTTCAGCGCAACGCCGAGGCGCCGAAGAAGAAGAAGAAGGCGCAGCCGGCGACGGGCTGAGGCCGGCGGGGGCGCCGGTCAGTCGGGCGGGTGCGTCGGGCGGTTGGAGATGCGCCTCGACTTGAGCACCACGCGCTCGACGCGGCGGCGGCGCACCTGCTCGACCTTGGCCTCCCACTCGCCGAAGCGCACGGTGTCGCCGGCGCGGGCGAGGCGGCCGAGGCGCTCGACGACGGCGCCTGCGAGGGTCTCCGCGTCGAGCTCGCCGAGGTCGACGCCCTTGGCCTCGAGGTCGTTGAGGGTGACGCGCCCGGCGGCCACCACGATGCCGTCGCCGCGCACCTCGACGGTGGGCGACTCGTGCTCCTTGTCGTGCTCGTCGCGGATCTCGCCGACGATCTCCTCGAGCACGTCTTCGAGGGTGAGCACGCCGCTGGTGCCGCCGTACTCGTCGACGACGAGGGCCATCGGGCGCTGCGTGCGCTGCATCTCGCGCATCAGCTCGAAGAGGCCCTTGGACTCCGGCACCACCAGCAGCTCGCGCATGATCGAGCGGAGCGAGGCGGGCGTCTCGGCCTCGTGGATGACGTCCTTGAAGTGGACGTAGCCGACGACCTTGTCGAGGTCGGCGCCCTCGACGAGGGGGTAGCGGGTGAAGCCCGAGGCGCGCATGCGGGCCACGGCGGCGACGACCTCGAGGTCGGCGTCGATGAAGGTCACGTCGAGGCGGGGCACCATGACACTGCGGGCCGTTCCCTCGGTGAAGCGCACCATGCGCTCGAGGAGCTGGCGCTTCTGCTGCGAGAGGCGCCCCTTGGCGTAGGCCTGGGTCATCATGCCGAGCACCTCCTCCTCGGAGAGGGAGCCCTCGGTGTCCTTGAGCCCGCCGTGGCCGGTGAGGCGCAGCAGCAGGCGGGCGCCGAGGTTGATGGCCATGAGGAAGGGGTAGGTGCCCCAGTAGAAGAGGCGCAGCGGGCGGGCGACGAGGAGCGAGAGCTTCTCGGCCTGGGAGATGGCGACGAGCTTGGGGGCCTGCTCGCCGAGGATGATGTGCGCGAAGGTCAGCGCGCTGAAGCCGATGACGAAGGCGACGGAGTGGATGGCGTGGCTGGGGTGCGCGCCGACGCGGAGGGCGACGGCCTCGAGGATGTGGGCGATGGCGGGCTCGCCGACCCAGCCGAGGCCGAGCGAGGCGAGCGTGATGCCGAGCTGCGTGGCGGAGAGGTAGCTCTCGAGGTTGTGGAAGATGTCGACGAGGGCGCGGGCGGAGGGGTCGGTGCGCTTCGAGATGCGCTCGAGCTGCGTGGCGCGCAGCTTGACGAGCGCGAACTCGGCCGCGACGAAGAACCCATTGAGGAGGACGAAGACCGCGGTAACGAACAGCGGGAGCACGAGCGATCAGGCCACCGTCGCGCCGACCGGCGCCGAGCCGGGCTCGGGGAAGAGCGCGCGGAGGGCGCCCCGGAGGCGCTCGAAGCCGAGCTCTTCGGCGGCCTCGCGCTGGAAGAGACGCACGATGCGGCGCAGCTCTTCGGCGGTGGTGCGGCCGATGGTGAGCTCGCGCTCGATCTCGCGCTCGACGAAGCTCTCCCAGGAGCCGTAGCCCTTGGCCTGGTAGAGCTCCGGCCGCGAGAGGTCGGCGAGCACGAGGCCGGCCTCCCAGAACTGCTTGTTGAGCGAGCGCTTGAGGCCGCGCAGCTTGCCGAGGAGGTTGATGACGGCCATGAGCCGCACCTTGAGCCCTTCGGCGCCGTCGGGCGAGCGCGCCGGGGCGTGGAGCGAGCCCGGCTGGGTCGCCTTGGGCGGCAGCGGCGGCGTGCCCGGG
>JAQBQI010000265.1 GCA_028287085.1 Myxococcaceae bacterium | reverse complement strand
GGTGCAGCCCGCTGGGGTCGCTGGGGTTCGGGCGTTGGCCCTCACCCCAGGCAATAACAGGTCGGCGCCCCGGGCACTGCCCGGGGCTGTCGAACAGGAATCCACCGTGCGGCACGCCTTCGAGCGCGGCGTTTCCCTCCGGAAGGTGGAGAGGATTTCGGTCCGACAGCCCCGGGCAGTGCCCGGGGCGCCGACCTGTTATTGCCTGGGGTGAGGGCCAACGCCCGAACCCCAGCGACCCCAGCGGGTTGCACCCTCGCTGAGATGTGTAGAAGGGATAGGCCTTCACGCCGCGGAATCCGGCGAGCTGCGGCGGTGGTATCAAGCGACGCTCACTTCCCCCAGCCAGAACGGCTTTTCGCCGCAACCCTCGGTGATCGCGTCGAGGTTGAAGGTGGCGCAGGCCTCGGCGAAGCGCGCGCGACCGACCAGCAGCGCAAATTCCTTCTGGTCTGAAAGCAGGGACGCAGCGACCGCCGGCAGCAACGCGCGCGCAGCGGAGAGGCCCAGCGGCCCCAGGCGCGCGTGGCAGTAGCTGATGTGCCCCACCTCATCGATCATGATCTGCTGCAAGAGCGTCGAGGCGCGCGACCACACCTCCGGCATGTGGCCAAAGAGCTCACGGCCGCGGTCGAGCAGCAGGCGAAAGACCACCGTCGCGATGAACTCCGAACACAGAATCAACGGCAGCGCCACGCGCTGGGGCAAGCGCACCATCGCCTGCACGCTGATGCGCGCCGCCAGCGCCGGACGGCCGATCTCGATCTCCAGACCGAAGCAGCGCAGCACGTCCAGCAGGATGCGCGTGTGATACACCTCCTGCATATCGACATAGGCCTGGGTGTCGGCCTTTTCGCCGTCCAGAATGCCGTTTACGACGATGTGCGCCTCCATGCCGTAGCACTCGGTGCGATTGGCCTTCGCCACCGCCAGCAGCCAGAGCATCTCGCGCGACAGGTCCGCTTCCGGCTGATCGGAGGCGTGGTTGCGGTGAAAGCGCGCGTGGTCGAGGTCCATCGTCGCCCGCACCGGCTGCTCCGCCATGCGCACGAAGAACGGCTCCCGTTGCGACAACGTCCGCGTCGCGAGGTCCAGCCGACCCTCGCGCGCTTTCAGATATTTCAGGTAGGTCTCCGCCGCCCCGCCGCGCACCGGCCCCGGCAAGGCTGTGAACAAAGACTTCGCCGTTGGACTGAGCTGCATGCGTCGACCTCCTGGGTGGGGACTGCTCGCGCGCCAGCCTGGCGGACAGCCTACGGTGAAAGCGCCGCGGCTGACTATCGACTTTGCTCCACGCGTCGTTTCAGCGCCGAGCCCGAGGCCGCAAACCCGCTCAAGATCCGCGCCCTGAACGCGCGGCCGATGAGGGGCGAGAGCAGCCCCACCATGACCTCCTCGGTGCGGTACAGGGTGCGGCCATCGGGCAGCGGCGTCAGGTACTGGACCCGCTCGGCGCGGTGCAGGACGCGGCCGAGATCGTCGGCCCAGCCCAGCGCTTCCCCGGGCTGGTCGATGGTCAGCAGCTCGGTGTTGTGGAGCGCGATGGGCAAGGTGTGGACGCCGACCGGGGTGCCGTCCCGTTGGTATGGACCCCAGGAGATACCGAGGACGACCTTGTCGCCGCGCGCGGCGGTCGCGGGTGAGACGGAGCGGTTGAGCGGATTCCACTCCGGATACGCGGCCAGGTCGCGGAGGACGGCCCAGACGGCGTCGACCGGCGCGTGGATCTCGACCGCCGGCACCACGAAGACGGCGCGGAAGAGGCCTTCGGCGGGCGGCGCGCTGCCGACGGTGCGCGTGCCGAAGAGCGCGGAGCGGACCGTGAGCCCGGCGGGGGCCGTGCCGGTGGGGGGAGGAGTCGCGACGGGCATCGGGGATCCTTGCGGCAGAGGGGGAGGTTGGGCCTCTGCGGGTTGTCGGGACGATCCAACCTTCCGACGCCAGTCATCGCGGTGGGCACCGAGCGGCGGTTCTATCGCAGTTGGAGCGACGAGTACCTCGCGCCATAGTTCGTGCTTCCGAACGGGCGTTCGGCTTCGGTATCTTCGCGCGCGAACATGACGACGTCGCGGACCAGCCGATCACGGACCGTTCCGGACGCCGGGAGGCGTTGGTGGCGCGTCGCCGTCTGCGTCGGCCTCCTCCAGTCGTCGTGCGACACCATCGCCCCGTCGCCCGACGCGTCCGCATCGCTCGATGCATCGCTCGATGCATCGCTCGATGCACCGCGCGATACGCCACAGGTCGATGCGCCGAGACCGCCCTGCGCTCCGCGCGACAACGTGCTGCTCTGCGGCGCTCCGTTGCTCATCGCGCACCGCGGCGGCGGAGCCCTGCGACCCGAGGAGACCCTGCCCGCGTTCGAGAACGCGGCCGCGCTCCATGCCGACGTGCTCGAGCTCGACGTGCACACGACCGCCGACGGCCAGGTCGTGTGCATCCACGACGACACGGTCGATCGCACGACGAACGGCACGGGCGCGGTGCACGGGCTCACGTTCGCCCAGCTCCGCGCGCTCGACGCCGGCTATCGGTTCACGACCGACCGCGGAGCGACGTTCCCCTACCGGGGAATGGGTATCACCATCCCGACGCTGGCCGAGGTGCT
Source organism: Myxococcaceae bacterium (assembly GCA_028287085.1). GTDB lineage: Bacteria > Myxococcota_A > Polyangia > Polyangiales > SCUS01. The sequence continues at coordinate 1,978 of JAQBQI010000265.1, read as the reverse complement.
CGCGGCGCACCCCACCGCGTGGTTCTCGATCGAGATCAAACAGCTCGAGCCCGACATCGTCGACGAGGTGCTGCGGATCGTCGATGCGAGCGGCGCCGCGAGCCGCGTCGTGCTCGTGTCGTTCCAGGACGCCGTGGTCCGCGAGATCCGGACGCGTCGCCCCGAGCTCGTCACGGGGATGAGCCTCGGGGAGTTCGTCGCGTTCGCCCGGCTGCGGCCGGCGGACGAGGCGGCCTACGTGCCCCCGACGACGATCTCCCAGCTCCCCGCGGAGAGCGCCACCGCGGAGGTCGTCGCGCGCGCCGAGCGCTTCGGCGTGCGGCTGCACGTGTGGACCGTGAACGATCGAGCGGCGATGGAGAGGCTCCTCGACCTCGGCGTGCACGGGATCATGACCGACGACCCCGCGCTCCTCGCCGACGTGCTCGCGCACCGCTGAGCCTGGTCTGGTACGTGACCTCACCCCCAGCCCCTCTCCATGAATGGAGAGGGGGGTCGGATCGCCACGAAACCGCTTGAATTCTCGCTCCTAATCCCCCTCTCCATTCATGGAGAGGGGGCCTGGGGGTGAGGTCGCCGAGCGCGTACCAGACGCGCTTGAGCACCGCTCTAGAAGCTGGGCCTCTGGAGCGATCACCCAGGCCCGCGATTCCCGACCTCACCCGAGCGAAGCGAGGGGCGCGCCGCGAACGCTCGCCGCGCTTCATCGCTCCGCGAGACGGGCCGAAGGCCCGGTGGGGAACTCACCCCGCCGACCGCGGCGCCGACCGGGCCCCGTGACCGGACCGCGGGCAGAGCGCCCACTGACCGTCACGTCGGCGGGAGACTGAAGGTCGATCGGAATTGTTCTTCGGCGTCGAGGAGATCCTCCGCGTTGGCACCGGCGCAATCGCGGTAGCGGCCCAACGGCGCCTGGACGCCCGGCCACACGGCCCGAGCGAGCGCATCCCGCGAGATCGTGTCGAGCTCCGTGCCGCTGGCCCTGACGACGAAGAGGCCGTCGCGCGCGAGATGAGCCCGCCCCCGACCCCCTCGTCCTCACCGCGGGCGAGAAGCGCATCTCGAACTACTTCCCCCAGCGAGCGCTCCAACGGATGCGTCGGCGCACTCGACGGTTCGTCGACCATCGGGCACTCCGCAGACACCGGTGATCTGTAAGGGTATAGGCGAATCAGCGCGGCACCCTCGTGACACGGATGCGCTCGGGTCGACGAGACATCCATTGCCCGCGACTCACTCGGTGTCACGGCGTCGTCGAGGTCTCCGGGTGGGGCCGTTGGAGAGCTCGCTGGCGCCGTGGGCGGTCGCGGTCGCGGTCGCGGCGGGGAAGGTCGTCGCGGGCGCCGTGGTGCTCCGGGTGTTGATGGGGCTCTGACCTTCATTTGGCCCCGGGGCGCCCCGTCGTGCCTGATGGCGCGCGGAGACACCACCCATGCACACCCCGATGGACATCAGCGCGGCCGGACTCGACCTCATCAAGCGGTGGGAGGGCGACCCCCGCACCCGCTCGTTCTCCGTGAGGGTCTACAACGACCTCGCCGGGCTCCCGACGGTGGGATACGGGCACAAGCTCACGGCGGCCGAGATCGCGAGCGGGGCCTTCGCCAACGGCGTCGGCGAGGCGACCGCCACGCGGCTGCTGCGGGCCGACGCCGCGACCGCCGTGCAGGCCGTCAACCGGCTCGTCACCGTCGCCCTCACGCAGGCGCGCTTCGACGCGCTGGCGTCGTTCGTCTACAACGTGGGCGCGGGCAACTTCCAGGGCAGCACCGCGCTGCGGATGGTGAACGCGCAGGACTGGGCGGCGGTGCCGAGCGCGGGGCTCGCGGCGCGGCGCTCGGCGGAGGCGTCGCTCTTCCAGGCGGCGTGATTCTGGCGGGCGGCGATCGTCTCCGCGTCCCTCGCCGCGGCGGCGGTGATATCAGGGTGGGGTCGAACGCACGGCGCGCGGGGTCGCGGCCAGGAGGGGGATACGACC
>JAQBQI010000226.1 GCA_028287085.1 Myxococcaceae bacterium | reverse complement strand
GGGCCGACCAGCGAGGCGCCCGTCGCGCCCGGGTCGCTGCTGCCCAACGCGCCCGGCGACGGCGCGCTCGGCCCCTCGCTCGGCGAGGACCCCGAGTCGGCCATGAGCACGCAGCGGGTGCCGCCGTCGCTGCGCGCGTACGTTCGACGATACTTCCAGCGGATGCAGGGCCCGTGAGCCCCGCGACGCCCAACCAGCAGGCATCCATGAGCACTCCCGATCCCGTGACCAGCCCGGAGTCCTTCGACCGCGTGCGCGCCCTCGCCGCCGCGATGCACCAGGAGATCAGCGCCCGCGTCGTCGGCCAGGACGACGCCATCTCGTGCCTCATCGGCGCCATCATCATCGGCGGCCACGTGCTGATGGAGGGCGCCCCGGGCCTCGGCAAGACCGTGCTCGCCAAGACCCTCGCCGACGTCGTGTCGCTGAAGTTCTCGCGTGTGCAGTTCACGCCCGACCTGATGCCCTCGGACATCCTCGGCACGCACATGGTGTCGGTCGACGCGGCGGGGCGGCCGTCGTTCTCGCTCCAGCAGGGCCCGCTCTTCGCCAACGTGGTGCTCGCCGACGAGATCAACCGCGCCTCGTCGAAGACCCAGAGCGCGCTGCTCGAGGCCATGCAGGAGAAGCAGATCACCCTCGGCGGCACGACCTACCCCCTCGAGCCCCCCTTCTTCGTCGTCGCCACGCAGAACCCGCTGGAGTCCGAAGGCACCTACCCCCTGCCCGACGCGCAGCTCGACCGCTTCCTGATGAAGCTGGTGATCCCCTTCCCCACGCAGACCGAGGTGATGGCCATCGTCGCGCGCACGGCGCGGCAGTTCGACTTCGCCGTCAACAAGGTCGCCACCGCGGCGCAGCTCATGTCGGCGGGGCGCACGCTGCGCACGCTGCCCGTGGCCGAGCCGATGCTCCAGTACGCCGTGTCGCTGGTCTTCGCGACGCACCCGGAGTCGGCCACCGCGGGGGCCAAGGTGAAGAAGTACGTGCGCCACGGGGCGAGCCCGCGCGCCGCCCAGGCCCTCGAGCTCGTGGCCAAGTTCTTCGCCATCCTCGACGGGCGGCTGCACGTCGCGGTCGAGGACATCCAGCGCGCCGCGCTCCCGTGCCTGCGCCACCGCATCGTGCGCAACTTCGACGCCATCGCCGACGGCGTCAGCGCCGACGAGATCATCGGCCACATGGTGAAGTCGCTCCCCGGCGCCGCGCGCTGACCCGACCGATGGCGCTCCTCGACCGCGCGGCCCAGCGGCTCCTCGAACGCCTGCACCTGCGCGTGCGCCCGAAGGCGGCGAGCGGCGAGCAGGGCGGGCACCGCAGCGACAAGCGCGCGCACGGCCTGGAGTTCGCCGAGCGCCGCGAGTACGTCGGCGGCGACGACGCCCGCAAGATCGACTGGCAGGCCTTCGCCCGCAACCGCTCGCTCTCGGTGCGCACCTTCGAAGAAGAGCGCGACGCCCGCGTCTACGTGCTCGTCGACGTCTCCGCCTCGATGGCCCGCGGCGCGCCGCCGAAGCTGGAGCTCGCGCGCCGGGTCGCCGCCGCCTTCGGCTACCTCGGGATGAACCAGGTCGACCGGGTGCAGGTGATCCCCTTCGCCGACGCGGTCGAGCGCGCCACGCCGACGCTGCGCCGCCGCGACGACTACCCCGGGTTGGAGGCCTTCCTCACCGGCCTCGCGCCCCACGGGGTGACCAGCTTCGCCGCCGCCGCGCGCAGCTTCGTGCAGCGCTTTCCCGCGCGCGGACTCGTCGTCGTGGTCACCGACCTGATGGAGGGCGCTGACTGGGAGCCCTCGTTGCGCCTCGTCGCCCAGCGCGGCGCCGAGCTCTGCGTCGTGCGCGTGCGCTGCGACGAGGACCACGCCCCCGACCTGCGCGGCGAGCTCGAGCTGCGCGACGCCGAGACCGACGACGTGCTGCGCGTGGCCGTGACGCCCGCGCTCGTCGAGGCCTACCGCGCCGAGGTCGCCGCCCACGTCGACCGCACCCGCGACGCCTGCCGCCGCGTCGGGGGCCGGCTCATCGAGGCGCCGGTCGAGCTGCCCTTCGACGAGCTGCTGCGCCGGGTGCTCGCCCCCGCGCTGGAGCGCCCGTGAACTTCGCCGCGCTCTCCCTCGCGGCCCTCGCCGGCGCGGCCCTCGCCGCGGCCGCCGCGGTCATCACCCTCTACCTGCTGCGCCGCACGCCGCGGGTGCAGGTGGTCTCCAGCGTGGAGTTCTGGCGCCGCGCGGTCGAGCGCTCGCGGCCGCGCGCCCTCTTCGCCACGCGCGTCCCGTGGGTCGCGATGCTGCTCTCGCTCGCGGTCGCGCTGCTGCTGGTCGGCGAGATGGGCGACCCCCGCGTCGGCACCGGCTACTCGGGCACCACCGTGCTCGTGCTCGCCGCCGACCGCACCATGGCGGCCCGCGACGGGCGCGGCCGCCGGCGCCTCGACGACGCCGTCGCCCTCGCGCGCGCCACCGTGCAGGCCGACACCGTCACCGGGCAGGTCGCCGTCGTGCGCGCCGGGCTGCACCCCGAGGTGCTGGTTCCGCTGACCCACCGCGCCGCCGACGCCGACCGCGCGCTCGTCGCCCTCGACGCCGACGACGGCACCGCCGACCTCGACGCCGCCGTCGCCGTGGGGCGCGCCATGGTGCGCGCTACGCA
>JAQBQI010000220.1 GCA_028287085.1 Myxococcaceae bacterium | reverse complement strand
GAAGAACGACGAGAGCGCGGGCGGCGCGTCGGAGGGGCGGGCGACCTCGACGGGGGCCCCGCCGTCGCGGGCGCCGCTGACGAAGCGCGCGCGGATGTTCGCGAAGGGCTCGATGCGCGTGACCTCGTCGGAGCTCTGCGTCGGGAGGTTGGAGGCGAGCGGGGACATCTGGTGGTGTCGCGTCTCGGCGACGAGCTCGATGAGGCGCACGAGCTCCTGCTCGGGCGGCGGCCCCTCGGTGAACAGGAAGGCCGACAGCGCCTCGGCGAAGTCGCGCGCCGACTGGTACCGCTGGGCGGGCTCGGCGTGCAGCCCCTTGCGCAGCATGGCGAGAAACGACGCGGGCAGCCCCGGCCGCAGCGCCTCGGGGTCTTCGATGAGGCCGCGGCTGATGCGCTCGAGCAGCAGCGGCAGCGGGGCGTCGGGGAAGGGCGGCTGGCCCACCGCGAGCTCGTAGAGCACGGCGGCGGCGGCGAAGACGTCGCTGCGGGCGTCGACGGCGTGGCCGCGCACCTGCTCGGGCGAGAGGTACGGGTACTTGCCCTTGATGACGCCGGCCTGCGTCGACGAGGGTCGGTCGACGGCGCGGGCGAGGCCGAAGTCGGCGAGCTTCACCTCGCCGTCGTACGAGAGCAGCACGTTGGAGGGCGAGACGTCGCGGTGCACGATGCGCAGGGGCTTGTCGTCGGCGTCGGTGGCGCGGTGGGCGTGCTCGAGGCCTTCGCAGAGCTCCCGCGTGACGAAGGCGGCGACCTTGGGGGAGGGGAGCGCGTGGAGGGGCTCGAGGCGCTCGAGCAGCTTCCCGAGGTCGAGCCCGTCGACGTACTCCATGGCGATGAAGTGGCGGCCCTCGACCTCGCCGAGGTCGATGACCTGCACGATGTTGCGGTGCCGCAGGCGCGACGTGAGGCGGGCTTCCTCGATGAGGCGGCGGGTGGCGTCGGGGTCGTGGGCGAGGCGCGCGTGCACCATCTTGAGCGCGACGTGCTTCTCGAAGCCCGCGACCGAGCGGGCGCGCGCGAGAAACACCTCGGCGGCGCCCCCGCCGCCGATCCTCCGAACGATCTCGTACGCACCGAACGACCGGGGCAGCTCCCGCGCGCTCAACTCACCTCGGGGCGGATTGTATCGGAGTGGCGGTCGCGCGGAGCGGCCGTGTTGATCTAGACTTCGCCGGTGTCTGACACCGTGACCCCGCGGCCGCTCGTGCGGCGAGAGCAGCTCCGTGACATCGGCTTGTTCGGGGGGCTCGACGACGAGCAGCTCGATGCGTTGACCCGCGAGCTCCGCGCGGCGCTCTTCGACCCCGGTGCCCTGGTGATGAAGGAGGGCGACCACGCGCGGGAGATGTTCGTGGTGCTCTCGGGCGAGCTCGAGGTGGTGCGCCACTCGGTCAACGGGGCTGAAGGGCGCGTGGCGCTGCTGGGCCCGGGCAACTGGGTCGGGGAGATGTCCATCATCGACCCGCAGCCGCGGTCGGCGTCGGTGCGCGCGCTGGCGCCGTCGATCCTGCTGGTGGTGACGACCGAAGACCTCGACCGGCTCTACCGCCGGGACATGAAGTCGTACCTGCTGGTGGTGTTGAACATCGCGCGAGAGCTCGCGCGGCGGCTGCGGGTGGCGGACGGGATGATCGCCGGGTTCTTGTCGTCGGTGATCGACGAGAACCTCGGCTATCGTCGGTAGCTTCAGCGCACCATGATGGTGTTGTAGCGCTTGGTGGCCTTGCGCTTGAGCTTGGCGCGGTAGCGGGCGCTGACGTTGCGGACCTTGTTCTGCTTGATCTTCTTGCTGGCGAGGTACATCGCGACACTCTCTCGATAGGCGGGCCGGACGATCCGGCCGCGGTGTTACAGGGCGGCGGACCCTATCCGCGCAGCCCCCGGAGTGTCAATGCGGCGCGGCCGTAGAGTTGTCTTGACCCTCCGAGCGACGGTTACCTAGACTCCGACGAGGCCCCCAGCGATGCCCCCTGTCGACGCTTCCAAGAAGCAGTACCTGCTGAAGTTCATCTCGGGGAAGTACCAGGGCGGGGAGTTTCCGGTGGCGGCCGACCGGGAGATCATCATCGGCCGCTCCAACGAGCTCGACGTGGTGCTGGTCGAGGACATGGTGTCGCGCCGCCACGCGAAGATGAGCTTCACGCACGACGCGCTCTCCATCGAAGACCTGGGGAGCACCAACGGCACCTTCGTCAACGGCGAGAAGGTGAAGCGCGCGAAGCTCAAGGAGGGCGACCGGGTGCTCATCGGCACGAGCATCGTGCGCGTCGCGGTCACCGACGCGGTCGCGGGCTCCGGGGAGTCGCGCGAGGCCGAGGCCCGCGCCCGCATGCAGAGCGCGGCGCAGCGCACGTCCAACGTGAAGACGATGAGCGGCACCATCGACGAGGTGCCGCTGGTCGACCTGCTCCAGCTCTTCGCGACGAGCAAGAAGAGCGGCGTGCTCGTGATCACGCGCGACCCCTACGTGGGCCGGGTGTTCCTGCGGAAGGGGCAGCTCGCGTACGCGACCATCAACGAGAGCGCCGAGATCGGCCCCCTCAAGGCCGTCTACCGGATGCTCGCGTGGGACACCGGCTTCTTCGAGCTGCAGCCCCCCGACGACCGCGAGTTCGACAAGGAGATCGAGCTGTCGACCGAGGGGATCTTGATGGAGGGCATGCGCCAGCTCGACGAGAGCCGCCGGCTGTTGTCGTCGCTGCCGGCGATCACGGCGCGCATCGGCCTGGCCGTCCCGCTCCAGCCGCCCTTGAAGGATCTCGATGAGCGGGAACTCTCGGTGCTGCAGGCGGTGATCAACACGGGGCGCATCGACGCCGCGCTCGACCGCGTCTCGTACACCGACCTCGAGGTGTGCGAGGTGCTGTCGAAGCTGATGTCGAAGCAGTACCTGCGCGTCGAGCCGTAGCCTCAGCGGCGGTCGTGCTGCGCGAGCAGCGCGAGGTAGGCCTCGACCACCGTCGTCACGAGGGCGACCGCGGAGGCGTGCTGCTCGACGTCGCCGACGAAGCGGTCGGGGTGGTACTGCCGCAGCATCGCGCGGAAGGCCCGCTGCACGTCGGCGCGGGGCGAGCCGACCGGCAGCTCGAGCAGCGCGTAGCAGCGTGCGACGGAGCGCTCGCGCATGCGATCGCGGCGGGCCTGGGCCATCGCGGTGAGCTCGTCGTCGGCGGCGGGCCGCCCGTGCGCCGGCCGGCCGCGCGCGCGCCGACGGCGCTCGAGCTCGGCGCGCAGCACCTCGTCGGAGAGGGCGCGGAGGTTGAGCCGGTCGGAGAGGGCGCCGCCGGTCGCGCCCGGCGGACGGTCGAGGGCCGTCCGAACACCATCGCTCAGGCGGTCCCAGAGGCTCATCACTTCCCCCGCTGGTCGCGCCGCGCGAGCAGCCGGTCGAGCACGGCCTGCGACGCGGGGCTCAGCTCGGTGAAGACCACGCCGACGCCGGGCGGGTCGTCCTGCACGCGCACCACCTCGCCGACCCCTTCGATGAACTCCATCTCGTCGTGGAGCACGGTGAAGCGCAGGTTGACCTTGGCGCCGACGGCCACGGGCGCGCGGGTCTTGAGAAAGGCCCCGCTGCGCGAGAGGTTGGTCACGTACTCCTCGATGAACGCGTCGAAGGACTCGAACTCCTGGTTGATCGTGACCCGGTCTTCGGTGCGTCGAGAATCGTCGCTCATGGGAGAACTCCGCGGCGTCGGCCCGTTCGGGTCACTGGCCGACGAGGTCGAACTGCTCGATGTGATACTCCGGCCGGCCCTGCACGAGAATCTGGCGCATGTAGCGCCGCTGGGCCTCTTCGAGGTCCTCGCGGGCCTCGTGCTTGAGGCAGTCGACGACGGCGGGGTGCGCGTTGATGGTGATCGAGTAGCCCTTGAGCTCCGACCGCTCGCGCCTGATCTGCCGCAGGATCTCGTAGGCCACGGTGAGCTTCGACGAGGTGTGCCCCTTGCCGTCGCAGTAGAAGCACGGCTCGAAGAGGGTGCGGCCGAGCGACTCGCGGGTGCGCTTGCGGGTCATCTCGACGAGCCCGAGCTCGGAGATGCGCACCGTGGTGGTCTTGGCCTTGTCGTTCTTGAGGGCCTCGACCAGCGCTCGCTCGACGCGCTCGCGGTTCTGCATCCGGTCCATGTCGATGAAGTCGATGACGATGAGGCCGCCGAGGTTGCGCAGGCGCAGCTGGTACGCGATCTCCGCGACGGCCTCGATGTTGGTCGAGGTGACCGTCTCCTCGACGTCCTTCTTGCCGACGAAGCGCCCGGTGTTCACGTCGACGGCGCAGAGCGCCTCGGTCTGGTCGATGATCAGGTACCCGCCCGACTTCAGCGGCACCTTCTTGGCGAGCGCGCGGCCGATCTCGTCCTCGATGCCGTAGGCGTCGAAGACGGGCTCGTCGCCGGCGTAGTGCTCGACGTCTTCCTTCCGGTCGGGCATGAACTGCTCGACGAAGCGCACCAGCCGCCCGTGGGTGTCCTTGTCGTCGACGACGATCTTGTCGACCTCGGGGCCGAACACGTCGCGCACCGTGCGCAGGTGCACGTCGAGCTCGGAGTAGAGCAGCGTCGGGCCCTTGCTGGCCTCGCGGCGGTGACAGATGTCCGCCCAGAGGTGGGCCAGGTACGCGACGTCGGTCTTGAGCTGCTTCTTGGTGAGG
>JAQBQI010000212.1 GCA_028287085.1 Myxococcaceae bacterium | reverse complement strand
CCGTCGCGACCCCTGCGCCCGTCGTGGCTCCGGCGCCCGCCGCGCCCCCGCCGCCCGCGACGACGAAGGCGCCCTCGCCGATCGCGCCGCCCCCGCCGCTCGTCCCGGGAGCGGCGGTGAAGGCCGTGCTCCCGGTGACCGCGCCGGGGACGCCCGGACAGAACCGCATCGACCGCTTCCTGCGCCTGATGAACGACCGCGGCGCGAGCGACCTGCACCTCTCGGTGGGCCGTCCCCCCATCTTCCGGCTGAGCGGCCGCATGGAGCCCATCCGGTACCGCACGCTCGACCGCACCGACTTCGTGCAGCTGCTCGAGCCCATCGCCCCGGCGCACCTCTGGGCCGACTTCGTCGAGTCCGGCGACTGCGACTTCGCCTACGAGATCCCGGGCGTGTCGCGCTTCCGCGTGAACCTCTTCCGCCAGGAGCGCGGCGACGCGGCGGTGCTGCGGATCATCCCGACGAAGCTGATGACCGTCGCGCAGCTCGGGCTGCCGGAGTCGATCCGCAAGATCGTGCACCTGCGCTCGGGGCTGGTGCTCGTGACGGGCCCGACGGGCTCGGGCAAGAGCACCACCCTCTCGGCGATCATCAACGAGATGAACGCCACGCGGCGGATGCACTTCGTCACCATCGAAGACCCGATCGAGTTCGTGCACCCGAACAAGAAGTCGCTGATGTCGCAGCGCGAGATCGGCCCGCACTCCAGGAGCTTCTCCACCGCCCTGCGCGCGGCGGTGCGCGAGGACCCGGACGCCATCCTCGTCGGCGAGATGCGCGACCTGGAGACCATCTCGATGGCGCTCAGCGCCGCCGAGACGGGGGTGCTGGTCTTCGGCACGCTGCACACCAACTCCGCGGCGAAGACCATCGACCGCGTGGTGAACGTCTTCCCCGCCGACCGCCAGCCGGGCGTGCGCGGCACGCTCGCGTCGGTGCTCAAGGGCGTCGTCGCGCAGCAGCTCCTGCGCAAGAAGAAGGGCGGGCGCTGCGCGGCCGTGGAGATCCTCTTCGGCAGCAACGCGATGGCGTCTATGATCCGCGACGGCAAGTCGCACCAGATCTCGGGGCTCATCAAGCTGGGCAAGAAGGAGGGCATGGTCGCGATGGACGACGCCCTCAAGGCCCTGGTGGAGGACGACTCGATCGAGCCCCTGGCGGGCCTCGAGAAGTCGATCGACAAGGACGACTTCCGCAAGTGGCTGAAGGAGCGCGGCGTGCAGGCGCCCGACGACCCGCACTGACCCGGCGCTAGACCGCCTCGGCGCGCACGATGCCGTCCTTGTCGAGCACGAGGCGCAGGTGCGCGAGCTCCTCGGCCGCGGCGCCGCTCGGGCCCACCTGGCGCACGCGCATCAGCACGTGCACGTGGTAGACGCGCGGCAGGTCGCGCACGTCGAACCAGCCGCGGCCGACGTCGAAGTACGTGACGCGGTCCTTCGGGTCGTCGAGGCGCAGCAGGAAGTGCCGCACGTTGACCCGGAGGATGTCCCGGATGCGGTAGCCCTCGGGCAGCGCCTTGGCCCCCTGGCTGTCGACCTCCAGCCGCTTGCGGTAGTGGATCACCTCCTCGGGGTTGGGCCCCACCCGCCGCGGGTCGTCGTCGACGCGCCGGCCGCGCACCTCCTCGGGCACCGCGTCGCGGTCGACGAAGCGCACCGACTCCGCCGTGCGCGCGTGCAGGTCGCCGAGGCCCATCTCCACCAGCGTCGGGCCCTCCACCACCGAGCTGTGGTCGAAGACCCGCGCGCGGCGCAGCAGGTACTCGCCCGTCAGCGACTTGATGCGGTCCTTCATCACGTAGGCGAGCACCGCGGCCGAGAAGAGGACGAGGCGCGTCTGCGTGGGAAGTCCGGCGATCTGCGTGGGCACCTGCGTCGCGAGGGCCCAGATGGCCGCCAGCGCCGCGCCGGTCGCGGCCACCGCGTTGCGCACGAAGGTGTCGGCGCGCGAGCCGCGCAGGTCGAGGTAGAGCGCCTGCTGCACGTTCTTCTTCAGCGCCGAGGCGCGCCAGGTGAAGTGCTCCCCCGCCGGGGCCGCGCGGCCGGCGCGCGCGGGCAGCGCGTCCTCGGCGAGGGCGCCGCCGTCGAGCACGAGGTAGCCGTAGCGCGCGCGGTACTCCGACTCCTCGCGGGCCAGGGCGCGCACCCTGAGCTGCACCCGCGCCACGAAGCCGGTGCCGTCGCGCGCCGCGTCGGCGGCGTGGGCGAGGTCGGCGAGGCGCTCCTCCAGCGCGAGGCTCATGTACTCGTCGGCCGCCCGCATCGCCTGCGGAACCGTGTGGTGGCACAGCCGCTCGAAGGGCCACCAGCCGGCGCGCACCTCGCGGTAGCGCCGCAGCGCCTGGGCCACCCGCGCGAGGGCCTCGTCGAGCTTCGCCTCGAGCTTGCCGTCGGGGTCGAGCGTCGCCGGCGGCGCGTCGCTCCCGCGCGGGAAGAGCGACGCCCCGCGGGCCCGCCGGTCGACGGGCTCGCTGCGCAGGCGGCGGTGCAGCCGCTTCTCCCAGCGCCGCAGCTCGCCCTTCATCGCCGCCACGAAGAGGTTGGCGAAGAGCCGCGCGTGCACCTGCACCGGCCGCGTCGGCACCCGCTCGGAGGCCCGCAGCCGCCGCAGCACCTCGGCCATCTGGTAGAGCGGCGAGGCCCGGTTGGCCTCGTCGGCGAGCTGCTCGAGCGGCAGCGGCCGCGCGTCGACCCGCATGTACGCCGTGAAGTCGGAGTAGAACTGCTCGCGGGTGTAGTTCGCGCGGTTGAGCCCGACGTTGCGCGGAACGAAGAAGTACGTGTCGACGTCGAAGCGCCACCGCCCCGCCTCGCCCAGCGGGTAGTTGAAGCGCAGCTCGAACTGCAGGCGGTCGTGCACCTCCCCCTGCACCGCGAGCCCGCCGGGCTTCTTCACGCGAGCGGCAGGCTCACCCATCGCTCCACCTGGTCTTCGTTGACCCGCTCGCCCGCGGCGCCGCCCATCGGGCCGAGGCAGTCGGTGAGCTCGCGGCCGGGCGAGGCCGCCTCGGCGGCGCCGCGCACCACGACGCGCGCGGCCCCGTCGGCGGCGAGCACCCGCACCCG
>JAQBQI010000202.1 GCA_028287085.1 Myxococcaceae bacterium | reverse complement strand
GCTCGGCCGAGAGCACCGCGACCGAGTCGGCGTCGGGGTTGACCACCCAGACCTCGGCGCGCGCCGCGTCGAAGGCGATGGTGCTCGACGCGGTGGGCCGCGGGTCGGTGGGCCGCGCGACGACGCGCAGCGAGGCGGAGGCCTCGGCGCGCATCCCGCGCGCGTCGACGGTGACGTACGCGCGAAACTCGCCGAGGTCGGTCCAGCGGCGGCAGGCGCGGGCGGCGGAGGCGCGCACGCCGTCGGGCTCGAGCAGCCACGCGACGCGCGCCCCGTCGCCGCCGTCGTGCGCGGCCGTGAGGCAGGTCTCCTCGCCCTGGTAGACGTAGCCCGCGCCCTCGATGCGCACGCGTAATGGTCCCGTCGGCGGCGCGTCGACGGCGCCCGCGTCGAGGGCGCGGACGTCGCTCGCGGGCGCATCGAAGCCCGCGTCGGCGGGCGCCGCGGGCGCGTCGTCGCAGGCGCCGGCCTGCGCGGCGAGGGCGACGAGCAGCGCGCGGCGGAGGGCGCTCATCGCCCCGGGCACGCGACGGTGCGGAAGGTCGACCGGAACGCCGTGCTCACCGGGTTGCCCGCGTAGTCGCGGATTCCGCCGGCGGGAATGAGCACCTCGTAGGCGGTGTCGGGGCGCAGCGGCCGCGCGGGCCAGAAGTTCACGAGGCCCTCCTGCCCCGAGTAGTGGCCCTCGATCGGCGCGGTGGTTCCGACCTCGCGCACCACGAAGGAGCCGCGCCAGACGGTGCCGAGCTCGACGAACTCGTTGAAGGTGAGCCCCACCCGCGTGCCGAGGCTCTGGTCGGCGGCGCCGTCGCGCGGGACGACCATGTTGGCGATCGGTCCGCTGCGGTCGGGTTCGGCGCGGAAGGGGACGACGCCGCTCGCCTGGCCGTCGACGGAGTCGTCGTCGACCGAGATCACGACGGCGTTGCCGATGGGCGAGATGGTGTCGAGGTCGCCCGTGTACGCGAAGGTCGTGGTGGGCGTGAGGCGCGTGCGGTCGGAGACGTCGAAGGCGAGGCCGAGGTTGCTGAGGCCCACGAAGGCGACGTCCTCCTTGAGGAAGACGTAGCCGCCGTTGGCGCGCGAGGGGTGCAGGTAGCTCGCGAGGAAGCGCGGCGCGCTCCAGTCGGTGATGTCGTAGGTGATGAGCCCGCCGCCGAGCACGTGGCGCGCGTAGAAGACCCGGTTGCCGTTGACGTGCCCGGCGTAGGCGGCCTGCACGCGGCGGTTGGCGGCGCCCTCGGCCGCGTCGCGGATGATGAAGCTGCCGCCGGGGATGGGCCGCGGGTGCGCCGGGTCGCTCACGTCGAGCAGGGTGGTGCGCGAGCCCTCGCTGGAGAGCATCACGAGGAGGTTGCCGACGACGAAGACGCCGCCGACGCTCATCTGCGGCTCGGGGACGTACTGCGTGACGAGCGTGGGGTGGATCGGATCGGTGGCGTCGACGATGAAGAGGCCGTTGTCGGCCGCGCCGACGTAGAGGTAGGGCGCCTGCCAGAAGGTCGAGAGCACCACGCGGCGGTACGAGTCGGGGTAGACCACGCCGGGCAGCACCATCTCGTGGACCATGCGGATGGCGCGCATGTCGGCGACGTCCCAGAACTCGACGCCGGAGAGCGAGGCGGTGACCATCCAGCGGCCGCCGACGGGGGAGAAGCCGGCGGTGTGCGACTCGCGCATGCGGGCGTCGGTGGTCGTGGCGATCGCGACGGGGGCGCAGGCGTCGGAGAAGTCCCAGACGGAGACGCCGCCGCCGCCGGCCTCGTGGGCCCACGGCATCACGAGGTAGCCGTCGTACATGAGCACGGCGTTGTGGTGGTCGCGGTCGGTGGGTCCGCCGTCGAGGTGCGCGCAGGTCGTGTTGACGAGGGCGGAGGCGAACGCGCGGGTGGGGCCGCCGGGGCCGTGCAGCGCGGGGTAGGCGCCGGGCTCGGGGAGGCCGGCGTCGGAGGGCGGGGGCGGAGCGCCCGCGTCGGCGAGGAGCTGGCACCCGGTGGCGGGCGGCGGCAGGTCGTCGGGCACGGGGATGTCCTCGACGAGGGACATGTCGGGGATGGCGCCGAGGTCCTCCGCGGCGTCGTCGGTGGCGGCGTCGGGGCGGAGGTCGGGCGGGACGTCGGCGGCGGTCGGGGTGGTGCTCGACTGGCAGGCGACGAGCAGGGCGGCGAGGCAGAGGGCGGTGGGGCGCTTCACGGAGGTGCGCGCATTGTCGACGCGGCGACGCGCGCGGCGCAACGGCGCGTCATGGGGACCGCGGCGGCCCCCGAGCGCCCGGGGGTCAGGTCAGGGCAGGCCGAAGATCGCGCGGTTGGCCGAGTTGCGGCTGGTCAGCGTGCCGTCGCCGAGCTGACCGCTGTCCCCGCGGCCCCAGCAGGTGATGGTCCCGTCGGTGCGCACGGCGCAGCCGAACTCCTCGCCCTGCCCGACGTGCTGCGTCGACGTCAGCAGCAGCACCGCGGTCGGGAAGGCCCGCACCGTCCGGGTGTTGTCGCCGACCTGGCCGTAGTTGTTGTAGCCCCAGCAGAGCAGCGCCCCGCCGGCGCGGCGCGCGCAGGTGGTGTTGGCGCCGGCGTCGACCTGCGCCGCGTCGTTGAGCACCGGCACCGGGGTCGGCGTGAGGCGCGAGATGAGCGTGGAGTCGCCCAGCTGGCCGGAGGTGTTGAGCCCCCAGCAGACGACCGTTCCGTCGGTGCGGCGCGCGCAGGTGTGGTTGGCGCCGGCCGTGAGCTCGGCGACGCCGGTGAGGCCCGACACCGCGACGGGCAGCGGGCGGTTGGTGCGCGTGCCGTCGCCGAGCTGACCCTGGGCGTTGTTGCCCCAGCAGACCACCGTGGCGTCGCGCCGACGCGCGCAGGAGTGGGCCGCGCCCGCGGTCACCTCCACGGCGTCGCTCACCGTCAGCAGCGGCGCCGGGACGGTGCGCTGCGTGACCGTGCCGTCGCCGAGCTGGCCGCTGGAGTTCAGGCCCCAGCAGACGACCTGGCCGCTCGCGCGCACCGCGCAGGAGTGCGCTCCGCCGACGGCGAGGTCGGTCGCGTCGGCGATGCCGAAGACGGCCACGGGCAGGCGCGACGAGGCGACGGCGCCGTTGCCGAGCTGCCCGTTGGTGCCGAGGCCCCAGCAGGACACCGTGCGGTCGCCGCGCAGCGCGCAGTTGAAGTTGGTTCCGGCGCCGAGCTCGTCGACGTTGTCGAGGCCCGTCACCGCGACGGGCGACGAGCGGGTCGCCGTGCCGTTGTCGCCGAGCTGCCCGTAGACGTTGTAGCCCCAGCACACGGCGGTGCGCGCCACGGTGGTCGCGCAGGCGTGCACGGCCCCCACGGAGACGCGCAGCGCCGGGCAGGTCGCGGTGGCGCAGCCCGGGCTCGCCGGGACGCCGAAGACGGGCCCCGCCGGCAGCGGGCGGTTGGTGACCGAGCCGTCGCCGACCTGCCCGGAGGCGTTGCCGCCCCAGCAGGTGACGGTGCGGTCGGAGCGGCGCACGCAGGCCGTGTTCTGGCCGAGCGCGAGGCGGGTCGCGTCGGTGACGCCCGCGACGGGGCCCTGCACCACGCGCTGCGTGGTGGTGTTGTCGCCGAGCTGTCCGCTGGAGTTCAGGCCCCAGCAGATGACGGTCGCGCCCGCGCGGCGCACGCAGGTGAAGGCCTCGCCGACCGAGACCTCGGCGGCGTCGAGCACGCCGGGGACGAGCGACGGCGCGGCGCGCGAGGTGACGGTGCCGTCGCCGAGCTGGCCGTTGGTGTTGAGCCCCCAGCAGAGCACCGCGCCGGTGCGCCGCAGCGCGCAGGTGTGGGTCGCGCCCGCGCTCACCTGCACGACGTCGGCGGTGGTCGGAACGGCCACGGGCGACGCGCGGTTGGCCATCGTCCCGTCGCCGAGCTGGCCGTTGCCGTTGAGGCCCCAGCAGTAGACCGAGCCGTCGCGGCGCGCGGCGCAGGTGTGCTGCCGTCCGGCGCTCACCTCGACCACGTCGGTGAGCGCGGCCACCGCGACCGGCAGGGTGCGGTTGACCATCGTGGTGTCGCCGAGCTGCCCGGAGGTGTTGCGCCCCCAGCAGACGACGGTGCCGCCGCGGCGCAGGGCGCAGGCGTGCGCGCCGCCGACGGCGATCTCGACGGCGTCGGAGAGGCCGAAGACCGCGATGGGCGTGGCGCGCGTGGCGAGCGACCCGTCGCCGATCTGACCGGAGGTGCCGAGGCCCCAGCAGCTGACGGTGCCGCCCTCGAGGAGCGCGCAGGTGTTGGCGTCGCCGGCCGAGAGCTGGGTCACGCCGCGGAGGCCCGAGACGACCGTCGGAGCGGCGCGCGTGGTGGTGGTGCCGTCGCCCAGCTGGCTGCTGGTGTTGAGGCCCCAGCAGACGACCGAGCCGTCGGTCTGCACGGCGCACGCGTGGGAGAGCCCGACCGCGATGGGCAGGCCGGTGTTGCCGACGCAGCGGCCGGTGGTGCAGGTCTGCCCCGGGGCGCAGGCGAGCCCGCAGCCGCCGCAGTGCGCCGACGAGGTCGCGGTGTCGACCTCGCAACCGTTGCCGACCGCGCGGTCGCAGTCGGCGAACGATCCGGTGCACGCGCCGACGGCGCAGGCGTTCGTCCGGCAGACGGCGGTGGCGTTGGCGAGGCCGCACGCGGCGGGCGCCTCGGGCGACTCGTCGGTCGCGTCGTCGCAGTCGTTGTCGGCGCCGTCGCAGCGCTCGGCCGACGGGGCGACCTCGCCGACGCAGGTGCCGTACACGCGGTCGGTGCCGCAGACCTGCGTGCCCGCGCGGCAGGCCCCGTGGCCCGCGGTGCCGGCGGCGCCGGAGTAGCAGCTCTGGGTGGCGCCGGGGGTGCAGCCGCAGTTCTCCTCGGCCATGCCGTTGCAGTCGTCGTCGACGGCGTTGCCGCAGCTCTCGGCGCCGGCCGGGAGGGTCTCGCCGAGGCAGGTCGTGGCGTAGGTTCCGGCCGGGGTGCAGACCTGGGTGCCCGCGGCGCAGCGGCCGACGCCGCGCGTCGCCGAGGGGCCCGAGTAGCAGGGGCGCGTCGTGCCCGGCGCGCACTCCATGCAGTTGTCGACCATGCCGTCGCAGTTGTCGTCGACGCTGTTGCCGCAGATCTCCGGCACCGGCAGCACCTGCGTCGCGCAGGTGGTGGGCCAGCGCCCCGGGGCCTCGCAGGCCTGCGCGCCAGCGACGCAGCGGCCGACGCCCAGCGTGCCGCTCGGGCCGGTGTAACAGGGCCGCGTCGAGGGCACCGTGCACTCGTGGCAGAGGTCGTCGATGACGCCGTTGCAGTCGTCGTCGACGCCGTTGTCGCAGACATCCATGGCGGCCGGAACCACCTCGCCGCCGCACTCGCTCCAGGTGCGCGCGATCGAGCAGACCTGCACGCCCGTGTGACAGCGCCCGACGCCGTCGGTCCCGGTCGGACCGGAGTAGCAGCTGCGCGTGCTCTCCGTCACGCAGGCCGCGTCGCCCTCGTCGCCGTCCGCGGGCGCCGTCCCGGTGTCGCCGACCGCGCCGGCGTCGGCCGCGTCCATCGGCGTGCCCGTGTCGCCAATCGCCCCGGTGTCGCCCGTCGTCCCGGTGTCGCCCGTCGTCCCGGTGTCCCCGGCCATCCCGTTGTCGCCGGCCATGCCCGTGTCCCCGGCCGTGCCGTTGTCGCCGACCGTCCCGGTGTCGGTGGCCATGCCGTTGTCGCCGGTGATCCCGGTGTCGGCGGTTGCGCCCGTGTCGGCGACGGCATCGGACTGCGAGGCGTCGGTGTCGGTGACGGCGGGGTTGTCGTCCCCTCCGCAGCCCGCTGCGGTGAGCAGCGCGGCCAGTCCCAGGGATAGGCGTCTCATGGTTCCTCCAAGTGCGGTCGTCGTGACGGAGGCCCCGACGCGGCGGATCCGCGACGCGCTGCCTCCACTGGCGGCCGATCGTATGCCGGCGCCGCCGTCGAGGGACAGCGCTACTTCGGCCCCGCGGTCGGCGCCTGCGCCGCGTCGTAGTAGCCTCCCCGCCCCCGCGCCATGGACCTCCGTCTGCAACAGCTCGCGCACCTCGACCCGAGGGCCGTCCCGCTGCCCCACGGCACCGAGGTCGTCACCGCGGTCGACCGCGCGGCGGGCGAGCACACCGTGCCGCAGGGCGCCGTCGGCCGCGTGGTGCGGGTCCAGGGCGACGAGGTCGACGTGCTCGTCGTGGGCGTCGGCACCGTCCGCTACGCCCGCCGCGAGCTCACGCCGCGCAAGGTCGGCCAGGCGCAGTTCGCCCGGCGGCGCGAGGCCGCCTGGTCGGCGCTGCGCGACTGCGCGGTGCTCGAGACCGTCGTCGGGTCGCGCGCCTGGGGCCTCTCCGACGAGGGCTCCGACACCGACCTGCGCGGCGCCTTCGCGCTCCCGCTCGCGTGGTCGACGGGGCTCGTCGAGGCGCCCGCCGACCTCGTCAGCGCCGACGGCAGCGCCACCTACTGGCGCGTCGACAAGGCCGTGCGCCAGGCCCTGCGCGCCGACCCCAACACCCTCGAGATGCTCTTCGTCCCCGGCGCGCGCGCGCTAGACCCCATCGGCGAGTGGCTCCTCGACGCGCGCGAGTCGCTGGTGTCGGCCGAGATCCACGGCAGCTTCGGCCGCTACGCGCTCTCGCAGCTGAAGCGCCTCGAGCAGTCGCAGCGCCTCGCCGCCCACCGCGACGCGGTGCTCGGCTGGCTGCGCGCCGACCCGACGCTCCCGCTCGACGCCGTCGCCGCGCGCCTCGCCGACCGCTTCCCGCGCGCCACGCCCACCGCGGCCGACGCGGTGCACCAGTCCAAGCAGTACGTGAAGCAGCTCTGCCGCTCGCTGCACGACCAGGGGCTGCTCGCGTCGAGCGAGTTCGCCGCGATGGCGCGCTTCGCCCACGAAGACCCCGCCGCCCTTGAGCTGCCCCGCGAGCTGCGCCCCAAGAACGCCTACAACCTGCTCCGGCTCATCGTCGCCGCGACGGGCTGGCTGCGCACCGGGGCGCCCGAGTTCGAGGCGCGCGGCGCGTTTCGCGAGCGGCTGCTCGACATCAAGAAGGGCCGCGTCGCGCTCGACGAGGTGCTCGCCGAGGCCGAGGCGCTCGCGCCTGAGCTCGAGGAGGCGCGTCGCGTGACGAAGCTCCCGCCGCACCCCGACGTCGGGGCGGCCGACGCGCTGCTGCGCCGGGTTGGCGCCGAGGTCGCGCGCCGCGCGGTGCTGGCGGTCGAGGGCCCGTGGGGCCGCGGGGCGCCGCCCCCGCCGGAGGTGGTATGGCATCCGGGGTGAGCGACGCCTGGGGGCTGTTGACCGAGGCGCAGCGCGCGACCTCGCGGGCCGTCATCGCGCGCGAGTCGGCGCAGCGCGACGAGGCGCTCGCCGCGTCGCCGCTGCCCGACGATCCCCCCAACGAGGCCGAGATCGAGGCGTGGCTCGTGGGCGCGCGCCGCGCGATGCTCTGAGCCGCCGCGCTACTCGCGGCCGCGCGCGCGCCAGACCTCGACCCGCGAGGCGGTCGGGTACTCCGAGCGCGACTCGCCGACGGGGACGACCCGCCAGGCCTGCATGCGGCCGAAGCCGTTCTTCTCGAAGACGTAGCCGCCGAGCAGCCAGGTCACCGCGTGCAGCGCGCGCCCGAGGTCGTCGCGGAGCACGAGGGCGTCGCCGAAGCGCGCCCCCGTCGTCACCGGTACGAAGGACCGCGCCAGCGCCGCGTCGAGCCCCTCGCCGTTGCCCACGATCCCTTCGGCCCGGTCGTCGAAGCGCAGCACCGACCAGAAGCAGTTGGTCCACTCCTCGCCGGCGGCGGGGAAGGTCTCGAGGCGCCCGCGGGCCCACGGGGGCATGAGCGCGTCGAGGGGAAACTCCCGCTGCCCCGACGCACGCGCCTCGGTGAGGCGGGCGCGCACCGCGGCCCGCTCGCCGTCGACGAAGCCCTCCGCCGCCCGCTCGATGGCGCCCGGCTGGTCGAGGCGCACGCTCACCGAGGCGCTGGGCCGGCTGAGCATGGCGCGCATGAACTCCCGGCACTCGTCGCGCCCCCCGAGGCGGGAGCACGCCACCGCGATGTCGGTGAACGCGGGCACGCCGTCGCGGCTCCAGGTGAGCGCGTCCATCAGCGGCCGGACCGCGTCGGGGATGCCCGGCACGGTGCTGAAGGGACCGAGCGCCTCCGGGCGGAAGAAGGTGTCGTCG
The DNA here is from genome assembly GCA_028287085.1 of Myxococcaceae bacterium. Classification (GTDB taxonomy): domain Bacteria; phylum Myxococcota_A; class Polyangia; order Polyangiales; genus SCUS01. The sequence continues at coordinate 311 of JAQBQI010000202.1, read as the reverse complement.
GCCTGGGGGTTGCCGTCGAAGCGCGCGAGCTCGGCGTAGATGCGAGATCGCGCCGCCCGCGGGATCGCCTCGATCGCCTCCGGCGGCGCCAGCGCCGAGCAGCCGCCGGCGTCGCACTGGAGGGCCGCCGCGACGCCGGGCGCCTCCGCGAGGAGGGCCGTCGCCTGGGCGGGGCTGTAGTTCGGCAGACGCCAGGGCCGCGGCGCCGACCAGTCGCGCGCCGGGAACACCGCGTCGGGAATGGCCACGAGGTGCGTCGCGACCGCGAGGTCGCCGGGCCGCAGCGCCGTCGCCTCGCCGGCGCTCTCGAC
>JAQBQI010000125.1 GCA_028287085.1 Myxococcaceae bacterium | reverse complement strand
GCGGCGGGACGCACCACCGGCGCGACGACGGGGGCGACCACGCGCGCCGTGCGCCCGGAGTCGACGTCGCCCGGCGCGAAGACCATCGAGGCCCCGGCGTCGGCGGCGACGGCCACCGCCACGGCGGGCACGTCGGGGGCGGCGCTGATCGCGGGCACGTCGCGGTCGGCCACGACGACGTTGCTCGGCAGGCTCGGCGGCAGCGGCTGCGGGCTCTTGCGCAGGCCCATCGCGACGGCGAAGACCACGGCGGCGCTGACGAGCGCGCCGACGAGGACGTAGCCCACCTGCCCCGCGAGGCGCGACCCCGAGGGGGCCGGCGCCGAGCCGCTGGCGAAGCCCTCGCCGGAGGTGTCGCCGTCGAGGGTGAAGGGCGTCTCGTCGCGGGGGATGTCGGCGTCGAGGTTGATCGACATCGGCGGGCGCGTGGTCGCCCGCATCGGCCGCAGGCTGTACGAGTCGAGGATGGGGAGCAGCTCGTTGAGCGCCTCGTTGGCGTCGTGGAAGCGCTCGGCGGCGTCGCGCACCACGCAGCGGGCGAACCACGAGTCGAACTTCGCCGGGAGCAGGTTACCGACGCCGTACTCCGTGGCGCGCACCGAGGCCGGGTCGAGCGGCTGCATCAGCACCTCGGTGAGCTGCTGCATGATCGTCGAGCTCGGCGTGTTGGCGATGCGCCAGTAGACCTTGCCCGTGAGGAGGTTGAACGCGATGAGGCCGAGGGCCCAGACGTCGGTCTCGGGGGCGATCTGCCCGCTGAGGCCGGCCTGCTCGGGGGCCATCCAGCGGGGCGAGCCGACGGCCTGCGTGGCCGAGCCCTGCGTCGACGACTCCTGCACCAGCTTGGCGAGGCCGAAGTCGAGGAGCTTCACCGTGAAGGGGATGCCCTCGCGCCGCGGGTCGGCGAGGAAGATGTTCTCGGGCTTCAGGTCGCGATGCACGAGGCCCTCGCGGTGCGCGCCGCCGAGGCCGTGGCACAGCTGCCGGAACATCTCCGCCACCTCGGCGCGGGTGAAGGTCCCGCGCTCGGCCAGGGCGGCCTTCATGTCGCGGCCCTGGAGCAGCTCCATGGCGATCCACGGCGTGTTGCTCTCCTCCTCGACGCCCGCGGCGACCATCTCGACGATGTGGTCGCTCTCGATCGCCGCGGTGGCCTGGGCCTCCTGGATGAACCTCAGCCGCGTGCGATCGTCGCCCTCGTACTGGGCGTGCATGATCTTGAGCGCGCGCTTCTTCCCCGTGGAGAGCTGCACCGCCTCGTAGACGGTGCCCATGCCCCCGGCGGCGATGCGCTGGACCACGCGGAAGTCCCTTCCGAAGATCGCGCCTGGTGCAAGCTGTTCGGCCATAGGAAAGGGAGATCCCCTGAGAGAGAGTCGTTAGCCCCGTCGGTGAGAGCCTGTCAACCGCGCACTCCGCGGCACGGGCCGTGCGCGCGCCCCGTCATCGATCCGCGCCCGCCCCGCGTCCAGGCCCTCCCGGCGACGCCGGCCGCTCGCCGCTTGACTCCGAGCCACCCGCGGCCGGAGCAATCGTCGTCATGGTGGATCTTCGTGCCCTCGTCGGCCCCGTCGCGTTGGCCTGCGCGCTCGCGGCGTCTCCCGCCCCCGCCGCCGCGCAGGACCGCTTCAACACCCGCGTCGGGCGCGTGACCAACGGGCTCTACCTCCGCAACAGCACCGTCATCCGGCTGAACCCGCTCGGGCTCTTCGACGACCTGCGCGTCGGCTACCGCCACCGGATCTTCGACCGGCCGGCCAACCCGATCCTGCTGCGCAACACCTACTGGGGCGTGGCGGGCAGCCTCGCGGCCTCGCCGGGCTTCGTGCGCGGCGGCGCGGCGGTGGAGTTCGCGCCCCTCGCGATGCTGAACTTCTCGGCGGCCTTCGAGCGCGTGCAGTGGTTCGGCACCTTCAACTTCGTGCAGTCGTACGCGAGCGCGAACGAGGGCTTCTCCGACGCCGCCATCCGCGAGCGGGCGCGCGTCGACCCGGCCTCGGCCGAGGCCGCCGGCGGCTGGATGCTCACCCTCCAGGGCATCGTGCAGGCGAAGGTCGGCGACCTCGCGATCCGCAACACCACCCGCGGCGTCTGGAACTCCCTCTCGCTCCGCCAGGACCGCCCGGTCTTCTACGACAGCTTCTACGACGTGATGTCGCCCGACGGGGGCTGGGTCGTCACCGACGACCTCGACCTCATCTACCAGAACACCGAAATGGGCTTCAACGTGGGCGCCCGCTTCACCGCGGTGGTGCCGCTCTACGAGCAGCGCTCGTGGGGCCAGGACGGCATCGCGCTCCCGGGCGCCGGGGCCGACAACGGCCCCACGCTGCGGGTGGGTCCGCTGGTCTCGTACACCTTCCGCGAGGGGCGCCACTCGTTCTTCAACGCCCCGACGGTCTTCGTGCTCGCGCAGTGGTGGCTCACCCACCGCTACCGCACCGGCGGCTGCGACGAGTGCATCCCGCAGGGCCTCCCGATGATCGTCGTGGGCTTCGCCTTCCGCGGCGACTCCTGACACCCACTTCGCGCGCGTCCTCCACTACGCTCGCGGACCATGACCACCGCCTGGATCGCCGGCGCCTCCGGCCTCGTCGGCTCGAAGCTCCTCCCGCTGCTGCTCGCCGACCCCGCCGTCACGGCCGTGGCCTCGCTCGGTCGCCGCCCGGTCGAGCTCGCGCACCCGAAGCTCACGCAGCGCGCCGTCGACTTCGCCGCGCCCGACGTCGCGGGGCTCCCGGCGCCCGACGTCGCGCTCTGCGCGCTCGGCACGACCATCAACAAGGCGGGCAGCGCCGAGGCCTTCCGCGCGGTCGACCACGGCGCCGTGATGACCTTCGCGAAGGCCGCGCTCGCCGCGGGCGCGCGCCGCTTCGTGGTGGTCACCTCGCTCGGGTCCGACGCGAAATCGATGGTGCTCTACAATCGCGTGAAGGGCGAGGTCGAGGCCGACCTGCGGGCGCTCGGCTTCGACTCGTTGGCCATCGCGCGCCCGTCGCTGCTGCTCGGCGACCGCGCCGAGTCGCGCCCCGGCGAGCGCGTGGCCGTGGTCGTGTCGCGCGTGCTCGGCGGGCTGCTGCGGCCCTTCGAGTCGCGGCCCATCGAGGCCGAGGTCGTGGCGAAGGCGCTGGTGGCGATCACGCGCGAGCCGCCGAAGGGCGCGGTGGTCTACCCGTCGAGCCGCCTGCAGACGCTCGGCGGGGGGTGAGGGCCGGCGACGCTGCCGCGGCCCTACTCGACGAGCCGCTCGAGGCGCCCCGTCGCGGCGAGCAGCTGCGCGCGGGAGAGCGCCAGGTTGAGCCGCGCGCGCACCACCGCGATGCGCGCCGAGGCGTCGGCGGCCTGCGCGTCGACGACCTCCAGCAGCGGGGCCGCGCCGCCCTGGTAGCGGCCGGTGGCGAGCTCGAGGTTGGCCGCGGTGCCGGCGGCGAGGCGCTCGGACTGGGCGACCTGCGCGCGGGCCGAGCGCGAGCTCACGGCGGCCTGCACGGCGGCGGTGCGCACCGAGAGCGACTGCGCGAGGAGGTTGTCGCGCGCGGTCTCGACGGCGGTGTCGGCGACCTCGGCGGCGGCCCCGAGGGAGCGGTCGAAGACCTGCCAGCTGAAGCCGAGGCCGCCGGTGACGGTCTCCGAGACGCCGCCGAGGCCGCGGCCGGCGAGCACCTCGTTGTAGCCGACGGTCGCGCTGGCGTTGGCCGTGAGGGCGGGCCGGCGGTTGGCGTGGGCGAGGTCGGCCTGGGCCTCGGCCTGGGCGACGCGGTGGCGGGCCGCGGCGAACTCGGGCCGCGCGATCACCGCCTCGCGGGCGGCGGCCGTGGGGTCGTCGTCGAGCTCGAGCGCGTTGTCGGGCAGCCGCGCGACCTGCACCGGCGCGGTGGGGTCGAGGCCGAGGGCGGCGGTGAGGGCGGCGCGGTCGCTGTCGAGGCGCGCCTCGGCCACGGTGAGATCGAGGCGGCCCGCGTCGAGGTCGACCTGCGCGCGCACGGCGTCGTTGGGGCCCGTCGCCCCGGCCTCGACGCGGCCCTGGGCGATGCGCAATCGGGCCTCGCGCTGGGTCACGGTGACGCGCGTGGTCTCGATGGCCTCGAGGTCGCCGAGCACCGTGAGGTACTGCGTCGCGGCGGTGGAGAGGGCCTGGAGCGAGGCGGCGCGCGCGTCCTCGCGCAGGGCGTCGCGCGAGCGCTCGGCCGCGCGGACGTTGGCGGAGGTGCGGCCGAAGTCGAAGAGGTTCCAGCGCACGGCGGCGGAGGCGTCGACGTTGATGCTCGACCCCTGGACGCGCTGCGCCGCGACGGTCTCGGTCGCGGGGAGGAAGGGCCGGTCGGAGAAGCTGATCGACGGCGACGAGCTCACGCCGATGGTGGGCAGCCACGCCGCGCGGGCCTGCTCGATCTGCGCGGTGGCGGTGGCCACGCGGGAGAGCGCCGCGCGCACCGCCGGGGGCTGGCGCACCGCGAGGCGCAGGGCCTCGACGAAGGTGACGGTGCGCCCGGCGGGCGGCGCCTCCTGGGCGCGGGCGAGGGCGGGGGCGAGCAGCGCGAGGGCGAGGGCGGAGGCGGTGCGGATGCGTGTCACGGCGGTTGGCGGCCACCGTAGCGCGTCGTGCCGGGCCGCGCGCGGGCGCCCGTGCCCCGGCCGGAAAGTTGACCGGAGCTCCCGGGATGGTGTTGGACCCGTCCGTGAAGAAGAAGCTGCTCTGGGCGGTGTCGTTGGCGGCGGTGGTCGCGCCGGTGGTCGCGCTCGGACTGCGCCTCCGGGAAGACGCCCGCGCCGACCGCTGGCTGACCGACGGGGTCGCGAAGCTCGACGTCTCCATCGACCGCGCGCCCACGCCGGAGTCGATCGACTGGCACGGCGCGG
>JAQBQI010000054.1 GCA_028287085.1 Myxococcaceae bacterium | reverse complement strand
TCGCCGCCGACGCGAGCTTCACGCACGTGCTCGCGGTGCAGCACGAGACGACCACCGGGCGCGACAACGACGTCGCCGCGCTCGGGGCGCTGTGCAAGCGCTTCGGCAAGCCGCTGCTGCTCGACGGCGTGAGCAGCTTCGCGGGCGAGCCCATCGACTTCGCGGGGTGGAACCTCGAGGCCGTCGCCGCGACGGCGAACAAGTGCGTGCACGGCGTTCCCGGCGCGTCGTTCGTGCTGGTGCGCGAGGGGGTCTTCGCCGAGCGGCCTTCGGGGGCGACCTCGGTCTACCTCGACCTCTGGCGCCACTGGAAGGAGCAGCGCACGGGCGGTTCGCCCTTCACCCAGTCGGTGCACTGCGTCTACGCGCTGCAGGAGGCGCTGAAGGAGCTCGACGACGAGGGCGGCTGGCGCGCGCGCCACGCGACCTACGACCGGCGTGCGGGCGCGGTGCGCGAGGCCCTGCTCGCGCTGGGCGTGGAGTACTTCCTCGACGACGGGGCGACCGCGAGCTCGTCGATCCTGACGGCCTTCAAGGTGCCCGCGTGGACGACCTACGAGGCGCTGCACGACGGGCTCAAGGAGCGCGGGTTCATCATCTACGCGGGGCAGGGGCCCTACGCGGGGAAGATGTTTCGCATCGCGGTGATGGGCGCGCTCGGCGAGCGCGACGTGGCCGAGCTGCTCGAAGGTCTGCGGGCGCTGCTGACGCGCCGGGCTTGAGTCCGAGTTGCCGGGAGGTACGCCGATGGCCGACGGAGGGAGTCCCAACGTCCGCATGGAACCCGCGAAGCGCCTGCTCGAACTGACCGTGAACCCCGGCGACCGGCTGTGGCGCTACCCCATCGCGCACGCCATCGTCGGCGCCGCCCTCCGCACGCCGCTCACGCCCAACCACGTCACCATCGGGCATACCCTCCTCGGTATGAGCGCCGGCGCGCTCATCAGCACCGGCCGGCCGGGCCTCCTCGTGCTCGCCGGGGCCATGTACGAGGTGCGCTCGATCCTCGACTGCTTCGACGGGGTGCTCGCCCGCGCCAAGGGCACCGCCTCGCCCTACGGCCGCGCCATGGACCAGACCGGCGACATGCTCGGCTTCATCGCCCTCATCGTCGGCTCGTGGATCGCCTTCACGCGCACCATCGGCTTCGGCCCCGCGATGGCCGTCTCGCTCGTCACCGCGGCCCTCTGCGCCGCCTGCACCTTCTGCTGGGACTTCTACAAGCGGCGCTTCACGTCGATCCTGCTCGAGGGGCGCGACGAGATCGACGACGCCTACGTGAACGTGCAGCTCGAGGCGCGGCGCCACCCGGGGCCTGCGACCGCGGTCGCGGTGTGGTTCGCCGGCCTCCAGATGCGGATGCTCAACCCCTCGGCGCTGCCGGGCCTGCGCGCCCGCGTCGCGAGCGGCACCGTCCAGGTGGCCGTCGGCACGACCCACCCCGCGGCCGAGCGGCTGCGCCTCATGGCCGCGCAGAACGACCCGCAGCTGCGCTCGACGCTCCTCAAGGTGGGCTTCTCGGGCGGCGACACGGGCATCCTGATCCTCACGGTGGCGACCCTCCTCACGAGGCCGCTGGAGGGATTTCTCGCCGCGAGCGCGTATTGTGTGGTGATCCTCGCGGCGACAGTGTCCGCGAGCAACCGACTGCTGCACGCGCAACCCATGACCGCCTCTTCCCACTGAGCTCAATCAGAATGATCGACAAGGCCGTGATTCTCGCCGCTGGCCAGGGCAACCGCATCGCCAAGGCTTCGCAGACCCCCAAGCCCTTCCTCTCCCTGGACGGCACCGTCGACGGCCCCTGCTTCCTCGACTGGCACATCGAGCAGCTCGCCGCGATCGGCGTGCGCGAGGTCTTCCTCGTCGGCAACCTGGTCACCACCAAGCGCGCGTTCAAGGGCCCGCGCGGCTGCCGCGTCCACTGGATCCTCAACCCCACCGAAGACCTCTCCACCTCGGGCAGCGGGCACTCGTTCTGGTACGCGCTGCACAGCGAGCACGAGATCCTCGACGGCCACGCGCGCGTCGTCCTGATGGACGCCGACATCCTCTACGAGCCCGGCGTGCTGCACGCCCTCGGCGCCCCGTCGCGCGACGGCCGCTCGCGCACCCTCGTCTGCGGCGACTACCGCGAGAGCAACGAGGAGGTGATGGTCTTCGGCAAGGACAACCGCGCGCTCACCCACGGCAAGGGCCTGCTCGACACCAGCGCGGGCAAGGCGCTGCTGCCGGGCATGACCTGCTACGGCGAGGCCACGGGCATGGTGCTCTGGGAGCCGGGCGACCACGCCCTCGTGCGCGGCGCCACCGACTGGTGCATCCAATACTCGACGGCCAAGACCCGCACCGAGCACGAGGACATCACCCAGCGCCTGATGCTGGCCGACCGGGTGAGCCCCTCGGTCTTCCACGAGCTGATGTTCATGGAGTGCGACTCGCCCGAGGAGTACGCCGTGCTCACCAACGAGTTCTTCCCGAAGCTGCGCGCCGCCGTCGCCTGAGCGCTACGGTGCGGGGGCCGCCATGACCCCCGCGCAGCGCGCCTCGCTCGAACTCGAACGCCTCCTCGGCCCCTCGCGGGTCGTCACCGACCCCGAGCTCTGCGCGGCCTACGCCCACGACGAGAGCGAGGCGCCGTGGGTGCTGCCGCCCTGCGTGGTGCGCGCCGGGAGCGCCGCGGAGGTGTCGGCGACGCTGCGGGTGTGCGAGGTCCATGACGTCCCGGTGGTGCCGCGCGGGGCGGGCACCGGGCGCACCGGGGGATCGACGGTCTCGGTGCCGAGCGTCGTGCTCGACACCACGCTCATCAACGGCATCAAGGACATCGACCGCGCCAACGGCATCGCGGTCGTCGGCGCGGGCGTGCGCACGGGCGACCTGCACGCGGCGGTCGAGCGCGAGGGGCTCTTCTACCCACCCGACCCGCAGAGCGCCGAGTGGTGCTGCGTCGGCGGCAACGTCGCCGAGAACGCCGGCGGGCCGCGCGCCGTGAAGTACGGCGTCACCCGCGACTGGGTGCTGGCGCTGGAGTGCGTGCACATGGGCGGCGCGCGGGTGCAGCACGGGCGGCGCACGGCCAAGGGCGTGACGGGCTACGACACGGTCGCGACCCTCGTCGGCAGCGAGGGGACGCTCGGGGTGTTCACCGAGGTGACGGTGCGCCTGACGGCGCTACCGCCGGCGGTGCGCGGGGTGCTCGCGGTCTTCGCCGACGCGGTGGCGGCGGGGCGCGCGGTGGCGGCGC
>JAQBQI010000340.1 GCA_028287085.1 Myxococcaceae bacterium | reverse complement strand
GGCGCGCCGGTCTTCGAGGCGCCCTTCCCCTGCCGCGAGTCGTGGACGTACTCGCACCACAGCAGCGAGGTGCGGCTGGCGCTCGACTTCGTCGACAACTCCGGCACGACGAACAACAGCCCCGTGCTCGCCTCCGCGCGCGGCGTCGCGACGCGGCGCTTCGAAGCCGGCGGCGCGGGCAACTACGTCGTGATCGACCACGGCGGCGGCTGGACCACGTACTACTTCCACCTGTCGTCCTACAGCGTCGCGAGCGGCACCACGGTCGAGCGCGGGCGGGAGATCGGGCGCGTCGGCAGCACCGGCGCCAGCAGCGGCCCGCACCTGCACTACGAGCAGCTCCGCGGCGGCGTCGGTCAGACCATCCGCATCCGCGGCGTCTCGCTCGCGCCCTACCCCTCGGCCTACGGCGCGCGGAGCATCACGAGCATGAACTGCCCCTGACGGCCGCGCGGATCGCGGCGCGCGCATACGAGGACCGCTACGCCCGCTCGGTCGACAGCAGCCACCCCTCGCCGCTACTCGCCACCTCCCTCGCCCGCTCCAGCTCATCGGCGGGCCAGTCTTCGACCACCAGGGCGAAGATCCCGTGGTCGAAGGGCTTGCCCTCCGCCGGGGTCTCCAGCACCAGGCGCTCCCGCTTGCCCTCGCGCAACAGCTCCAGCGCGCGGTGGTGGCAGAAGGGGTTGTTCCCGGTGCGCCCGAAGACCACGTGCGCCGTCCACGAGCAGCCGCCCAGGCACTCGTCTCCGTAGTAGCAACCGGCGCAATATCCCCAGAGGTCGTCGCGGGTGCGGTCGCGCGTGAAGCGCAGCGCCCCGGCCCGCTCCCAGATGTCGACCAGCTTGTCGTCGCGGACGTTGCCGCCGACGTAGTCCTTGGTCGGCAGCGAGGGGCAGCCCTTGATGTCCCCATTGGCCTCGATGCCCAGTGACAGCCGCCCCGCGCCGCAGGCCGCCATGTGCCCCCGCGGCATCCTCCCCCGCAGCTCCGTCTCGTACGGACCGAAATACCCGATGTCGTTCCCCGGCCACAGCCGAATGCGATGTTGCTTCAGGCGCCGCGCCGCCCGCGCGATCATCGGCATCACCTCCAGCACCTGATAGGGCTCCAGGATCAAGCCCGGCTCGTCGGCCGCGCGCCCCATCGGCACCGTCATCGACACCTGCCAGGCGTGCACCCCGGCCGCGATGAGCTCGTCGAGCAAGGGCTCGATCTGCCGCAGCGCCGGCCGCGCGATCTGCGTGTTGCACGACACCGGAATGCCCACCGCCTTGAGATTGGCAATCGCCGCCAGCGCCGCGCGGTAGCTCCCCTGCACGCCCCGCAGCGAGTCGTGCATCGACTCCAATGCGTCGACCGACACCGACGCGCTCTGGATGCCCGCCGCCTTCGCCTGGAGCGCCCGCTCCGGGGTCATTCCCCTCCCGCCAGTGGTCATGGTGAGCTCCATGCCGCGCGCCCTCACCTCCTGCCCGATGCGCACCCAGTCGTCGCGCAGGTAGGCCTCGCCACCAATGACCGTGACCTCCTTGCAGCCGATCTCCGCGAGCTGCCGCACGAGGTCGAGGGCCTCGGCGGTGTCGAGCTCGTCGGGGCGGCTACGGCCCGCGCGTGATCCGCAGTGGCGACAGGCGAGGTCGCATTGGAGGGTGAGCTCCCAGACGGCGATGATGGGGCGGTAGGCGCGGTCGACCTCGCGCGCCTCGCCCGCCAGCGGGAGGCGGCGGCGGGCGGGCTCGGCCTTCGGGGCGATGGGCAGCGCGCGCGGGCGCGGGGGGAGCTGGGTCATGGGGCACTCTCGACGCGGCGAAGGGCCTCAGGGGAGAAGGGCCCGGGGAGAGAGAATCAGCCGCCCGCGTCGGGCAGCGGCGGCGCGCCGTAGCGCACCCCGATGCTGCCGTCGTTGCCGGTGTCGGTCTGCTGACCGGCGTCGGTGGGCGGGGGCAGGCCGTAGAGCGGAACGATGCCGCCCTGGTCGTCGGGCGCGCCCGAGTCGACCCCGGAGTCCTGCGGCGGGCCGCCGTACATCGCGAGGAAGCCGCCGTCGTCGGTGGGGAAGCCCGCGTCGGTGCCCGTGTCGGGGCGCGCGCCCGTGTCGGTCGCCGAGCCCGTGTCAGTGGCGCCCGTGTCAGTGGCGCCCGTGTCGACCACGGCGGCGTCGGCCGCGGGCGTCACGTCGTCGCTGCAGCCGGTGGCCGCGAGCGAGGCGGCGAAGGTGAAGGCCGCCGCGCGGCTCAGGCGCTGCGTCGTCCCGGGGACAGCCTTCGCGGCGATCGCGGAGGAGAGCGCCGTGCGGCAGAAGGGGCACGCGCGCTCGGTCGCGCGAACGTGCCGCGCGCACGACGGACAAGGAACCAGTGAAGTCGCCATCGGGAGTTCTCCTCTCAAGCAGTGGTCAGGACGGAGGCAAAGACTACGGTTCGCGCGTAGCTGTCAAACTCCCGCGTCGTCGGAGCGCGGCGGAGCCCCGTAGAGCGGGAAGACGCCGCCGCCGTCGCGCACCGGCGGTGACCCGTAGTCGGCGCTGGAGTTGCCCTCGTCGTCGGGCGTGCCCGCGTCGACGGGGAAGGGTCCGCCGTACTCCGCGGCGGTTCCGCCGTCGTCGTCGGGCGCGCCGCTGTCGACGGGGGGCGCCCCGTAGCGCACGCCGATGCTGCCCGCGTCTTCGGCGCCCGTGTCGGTCACGACGCCGTTGTCGGCGACGGCGGGGCGGTCGGCCACGAGGGGCGCGTCGACGACCGTCGGCGCGTCGGTGGTGGCCGCGTCGCTGCCGGTGGCGGTGCTGCTGCACGCCGCGCCGCCGACGGTGGCGGCGAAGGTGAAGAGCGCCGCGCGGGACAATCGGGTGCGGGCCTCGGGGGCGCGGGGCGCGGCCAGCGCCGTGGGGAAGGCGGCGCCGCAGAAGGGGCAGCCGGCGTCGTCCACCCGCACGTGGCGCGAACATCCGGGACAGGGGGCCAGTGGTCGATACATGGGATTCGCCTCTTCGTGCTTGGTCGGGTGTCGTGGTCAGTCGGTGAGCCAGCCCTCGCCGGTCTCGGCGAGGCGCTGGGCGCGCGCGAGCTCGTCGGCGGGCCAGTCTTCTTCGACGATGTCGAAGAGGCCGTGGTCGAAGGGCTCGCCCGGCGCGGCCTCGACGCGGATCACCCGCTCGCGCCGGCCCTTGCGCAGCAGCTCGAGCGCGCGGTGGTGGCAGAAGGGGTTGTTGCCCGGGCGGCCGAGCAATACGTGGGTGGTCCACGAGCAGCCCGCGCGGCAGGTGTCGTTGTAGTAGCAGTCGCGGCAGTGACCCCAGAGGTCTTCGACGGTGCGGTCGCGGGTGAAGCGCAATGGGGCCGAGCGCTCCCAGATGTCTTTCAGCGACACGTCGCGGATGTTGCCGCCCGTGTATTCGAGGGTCGGCAGCGAGGGGCAGCCCTTGATCGAGCCGTCGGCCTCGATGCCCAGGGTCGAGCGTCCGGCGCCGCACGAGGCCATGTGCCCGCGCGGCAGCGACCCCCGCAGCAGCGTCTCATACGGACCAAAGTACCCGATGTTGTTGCCCGGCCAGATGCGCACGCGGTTGGCGTCGGCGACGGGCTTGAGGCGGGCGAGCATCGCGAGCACTTCGAGCATCTGGTAGGGCTCGAGCAGCAGCTCGGGCTCGTCGACGGCGCGGCCCATGGCGACGGTGATCTGCGTCTGCCACGAGTGGATGCCCGCGGCGATGAGGCGGTCGAAGACCTCGGGCATGTCCTTGATGCTCTTGCGCCCGAACTGCGAGTTGGCCGAGAAGGGAATGCCCCCCTGCTTGAGGTTGGCCATCGCCTCGAAGGCCGAGCGAAAACTCCCCTTCACGCCGCGCAGCGAGTCGTGGGTCTCTTCGAGTCCGTCGACGCTCACGCTCACGCTGCGAATGCCGGCTTCCTTCGCGGCGAGCACCCGTTCGAGGGTGAGCCCGCGGCCACCGGTGGTCATGGTGCAGTCCATCCCGTGGGCGCGAATGGCACGCGCGAGGGTGGTCCAGTCGTCGCGGAGGTAGGCCTCGCCGCCGATGAGGGTGACCTCCTTGGTGCCGAGCTCGGCCATCTGCTTCACGAGGTCGAGGGCCTCGGCGGTGCTGAGCTCGTCGGGGCGGCTGCGACCGGCGCGCGAGCCGCAGTGCCGGCAGGCCAGGTCGCAGCGCAGGGTGATCTCCCAGACGGCGTAGATGGGCCGCCAGCGCTGGTCGATGGCGCGCGTCTCGTTGGCCAGCGGCAGGTTGCGCCGGGCCGGCGCCGCCGTCGGGGCGATGGGGAGCGAGCGGGGTCGGGGGCCGAAGTCTGTCATTGGGGTCGCAGAGGGTACCGTGGATTGTGCCAGCGTGGCTCACACCGGGGGCATCGCAGCACCTGCGAGGGGGGAGAGCAATCCGCAGGCCGCGACCGGTCAGGTCGGCCGCACCTCGCCGGATTCCGCGGCCTGAAGGCCTTTGACTTCTACACATCTCAGCG
>JAQBQI010000033.1 GCA_028287085.1 Myxococcaceae bacterium | reverse complement strand
GCGCCGACGAGCGGCGGGGCGGCGGCGGCCCCCTCGCCCGACGCCGAGCTGCGGGCGATGGTGACCGAAGCGCTGACGCCGCAGCTCTGCCCGAAGCTGCTGGGCTCGTACGTGGGCCTGCCGGGCGAGAGCGACGCGCGCGGCCCGGCGGCGGGGGCGACGGCGTCGGTGGGGCGCTGGTGGATCCGCCGCTGCGAGGCCCGCACCGTCGGCGACCGGATGGAGCTGGCGATCGGCGGCTCGGGCTGGACCTGGATCGACCGCGAGGCGGGCGGGTTCCGGGTGCGGCAGTATTTGTTGTTCGACGCGAGCGCGTCGCTCGGGGCCGACGTGACGGTGGGCTACGACCGGGCGCGCCGGGTGGCCTCGCTCTGGATGACGCCCGCCGCGGGGGTGCAGGCGACGATCACGCCGCGGGGCCTGGTGAACGTCGAGCCGCAGGGCTTCTTCGCGTCGGTGCTGGGCGGCGTGGCGGCGGTGACGGGGGCCTCGGTGAGCGAGCGGGCGCGCACGCAGGCCGCCGAGCTGGGCTCGACGCAGCTGCGCGACCGGCTCGGGGCGGGCTTCACGATGACGGTCGGTCTCGACCGCCACCAGGTGGACTTCATGGTGGGCGCGCTGGCGCGGGGGGAGGTCCCCGAGCGGCCGTACCCTGCGGCCGAGGGCGGTCCGTGGCTGGTGAACCAGCGCTCGTCGGTGTGGCCGGGCGGGCTCGACGTGGTGGGCCCGGTCGACGCGTCGCAGGCGGCGCTCGGGCTCGACGTGACGCTCGAGGAGGGCGACGGGGTGACGATCCGCGCGGTGTGCGCCGAGCCGCTGACGCGCTACTTCGACGCGCGCTTCCGCGACCCGGTGGCGACCCCGGCGGCCCCGTCGGGCGAGACGCTGGTCGAGCTCACGCAGGGCGCGCGCGAGCGGCACGTCACGCTGCCGGCGCAGGTCGGCGGGGTGCAGTGCCCGGTGGTGCTGACCTTCGCGACGCGCGCGCGCAGCGCCCTGCCCGCGCGCATGCGCTACCGCATCGCGCCGGAGGTGCCGGGGGCGGCGGCGGCGCCGAGCGCGGCGCGGCGGGTGCGGGTGCAGGTGGTGGGCGTCACGGTGACGCCGCGCAACGCCAACGGCCGCGCGTGGGACCTCGTCGGCGGCGAGGCCGACGTGCGGGTGATCACGGCGTCGGTGCCGCTGCGGCGCGAGGTCGACCGTACGCCGGTGGTGGCCGACCACAACGACGCGACCTTCGGGCGCTGGCTGCCGTCGGCCTTCGAGGTGGCGCGCGACCTGCCGCTCCGCTTCACGGTGGTCGACGACGACACGACGACCGAAGAGGCGATCGGCAGCGCCGACCTCGACGCCGACGCGCTCGCGCGGGCGACGCCGGAGCTGTCGCTGCCGGTGCGCACCGCGGGCGCGGTGCCGACGCAGACGGGCACGCTGCGGCTGCGCATCGAGGCGCTGCCCTGAAGGGGGTGGCGAGGGGCTCCGACGCGCGCAGGGCGCGGCCGCGTCACAGCCCCCGGGCGAAGTCCTCGAGCTGCGTGATGCAGGTGTTCCACCCGTCGTAGAAGCCCATCTCCTCGTGCTTCTTCGCGTCGGCCTCGTCGCGGTGCAGCACGCGCGCGACGTAGCGGGTCCCCTCGCCCTCGTCGGCCAGCGTGAAGATCGCCGTCATCGCGAGCCACGGCGTCGCCGGCTGCCATCCCCCCGTGAGCATCGAGGTCATCACGATGCGCTCGTGCTCCACGACCTCCAGGAAGCACCCCGGGTTGTCACTCTCGCCCCCGTCCGGGCCGCGCATGAAGGTGTAGAAGTCCCCGCCCGCCCGGAACTCGAAGGCCCGCACCTCCGTGGTCCAGGGCTTCGGGCACCACCACTGCGCGAGCATCGTCGGGTCGGCCCAGGCCCGCCACACGCGCGCCCGCGGCACGGCGATGTAGCGCGAAATCTCCAGCACGTTCTTCTGGTCACTCATTACTTCGGCTCCCCTTTCAACAACAGCTCATCCATCCGATCGAAGCGCGACTCCCAGAGCGCGCGCTGATTGGCAATCCACGACTGCGCGGCGTCGAGCCGCTTCGCGTCGAGCCGGCACGTGCGCACCCGCCCGACCTTGCGGCTCAGCACCAGCCCGCTCTCCTCCAGGCGCTTGAGGTGCTGCGTCGCCGCGGGCAGCGACATCCCCAGCGGCCGCGCCAGCTCGCTCACGCTCGCCGGACCGCGCACCAGCTGCGCGATCATCGCGCGCCGCGAGGCGTCGGCGAGCGCGGAGTACACCAGGTCGAGCGCGGCCGATTGGTTAACCACGTCGTTAACTATCCCCGCGACGCGCCGCCGCGCAAGAAAAAGAATACAAGTACCTTAAGTGTCAGGGGTGACGTCCCGCCCTTGCGGACGGGCCGCGCGGCCCCATGCGTTGCAGCCAGAGGACGGTGAGGCGATGCGAAGAACCCTGATGATCGTGGCGTGGGCGACCTGGATGTCGGGCTGCGGCGGCGACACGACCGGCACGGGCGACGGGGTGACCGTGGCCGCGGGCTGCGGGGCGCTCGCCGACGCGCTCTGCAACCGCTACCAGACCTGCACCAGCGGGCTCACGGTCACGAGCATCTACGGCGACGTGGCGACCTGCGTGCGCCGCGTGACGCTCGGCTGTACCAGCGGCGCGGGGCTCGGGGGCTCCGCGCTCACCGGCGCCGCCCTCCAGCGGTGCGCCACCTCGTCGGCGGCGCTGACCTGCGACCAGCTCTTCGAGGGCGTCACGCCCGCGGGCTGCGAGGTCCCCGGCACCCTCGCCGCGGGCGCGCCCTGCGCGGTCGACATCCAGTGCCAGAGCCGCTACTGCGCGCGGCCCGCCGG
>JAQBQI010000018.1 GCA_028287085.1 Myxococcaceae bacterium | reverse complement strand
CCGCCGCCGAGGGGGCCGCGCTCGCGCAGAGCGCCGCGGCGAGCCGCTCGCGCTACAACGTCTTCGCCTGCACGACCTGCCACGCCGTGCGCGCGTCGGAGCTCGGCGCGCGCATCCTCCCGGGGGCGCCGCTGGAGGGCGCCGCGCGGCGGCCCTCGTACTGGGGCGGCGAGACGGCGCACCTCGACGAGGCCGTCGCCCGCTGCTGGACCTTCTTCATGCGCGGCACCCCCACCGACCTCGAGGGCCGCACCGGCGAGGCGCTCTACGCCTGGCTCGAGTCGCTGAGCCCCGACGCGTCGACCGCGGGCGCGGCCGCCGTCGCGCAGACCTTCCCGCGCATCGTGCGCCCGCTCGGCGAGGGCGACGCGGCGCGCGGGCGGGCGGCGTGGTCGCGGGCCTGCGCCAGCTGCCACGGCGCGGTCGGGTCGGGCGCCGGGAGGCTGGGCACCCTCGTCACCGTGGTGCCGGGCGAGACCGAGGCCGAGCACTGCGACGACACGCTCCCGGCGGGCTACGACGACCGCACGGCGTACCTGCGCACGGTGGTGGTCGAGAAGGTGCGCCACGGGAGCTTCCTCGGGTACGCGGGCAACATGCCGCCGTTCTCGGTCGAGGCGCTCTCCGACGCCGACCTGCGCGACCTGACGGCGCTCTTCCGCTGCCCGTAGAACGGTTCTTCGACCGCCGCGCGCGAGTCTGCGACACTGCGCGCGCCGCCATGCAACTGACCGAGCTCCTCGAACGCCGCGTGACCCGCATCGCCGAGGTCGTCGACTGGTTCGCCGACCGCCCCTTCCTCGAGCGCCGCGAGGCCCTCTTCGCGCTCGACCGCGCGGGCCAGCGGCGCCTCTACGCCGTCGCCGCGCAGGCCGAGGCCATCGCCCTGCCCGACCTCGTGCCCGCGACGAAGGGCGACCGGGTCGAGGTGCGCCACCACGGGCGCAACACCCTCCCCGTGCCCGGCGCCTTTCGCACCTTCGAGAAGCGCTTCTGCCGCCCCGACGACGGCACCGCGCGCCTCTTCGGCTACAACGAGGGCGCCTCGGTGCGGTGGTTCGGCCCGGGCTACTTCGTCGCCTACCCCGTGCGCGACAACCCCGTGTGGGCCGCCCGCGGCGACGTCGTGGTCGACTACTTCCAGGTGCCCGACAAGCCCGTGGCCGACGGGTGGCCCGCCGTGATCCCCAACGAGCAGGGCCTCCAGCGCCTCGTCTTCGCGGGCACGCGCGACTTCCTCCGCAAGGTCACCGACGGCGTCAGCATCGGCGCCGCCTACAAGGGCGAGCGCGCCCTCGACCACTACTTCGTGCTCGCGCGCGACGATCGCTAGCGACCCGAATCGTGTAACGCTCCGGCCCCATGGAGAGCGCTCGCCTGGGGTTCCGTTCGTTCGCACTCGCCCTCGCGGCCCTCGCCGCGCCGTCGCTCGCGTCGGCGCAGGTCGACCCCGCGCGCGCCTTCTACGCCGTGGCCTTCACCCACGGCTCGCCCCACAACGGCGTCGTCACCGCGCAGGACCTCGCGGCCCCCTTCGGCGTCGTCGCCTCCGCCACCCGCGGCGCCGTCAACGGCGCCATCACCCTCGACCCCGTGCGGGCGGTGCTCTACGGCGGCGCCTGCTGCACGCCCAACCAGCCCCTGCTGGCCTACGACCCGGTCACCCTCACCCGCCTCGCGGCGCGTGACATCGCCGTCACCACGTCGGGCTCCTTCGCCATCGAGGTCGACGCCCCGCGGCGGGTGCTCTTCCTCTACGACACCGTCTCCCGCGCGCTCAACGCCGTCAGCCTCGCCGAGGGATCGCTCTACGGCAGCGTCGTGGCGACCCTCACCCTCTCGTCGCTCCCGGCCGAGCCGGTGCCCACCTCGGTGGGCGACCAGGTCGCCGTCGACACCCGCGGGCAGCAGCTCTTCGTGACGGGCGGCGACGGCGGCCCGGTGCTCGCGGTCGACGTCGCGCGCATCACCGCGAGCGGCGGGGACTTCGGCGCGGTCACCGACACCGGCCACCGCAACCGCACCACGGGCAACTCGGCCGGCGGCGTGGCGGTCGACGAGGTCGGGCGGCGGGTGTTCTTCTTCCCGGCGACGGGCGCGGTGCGCATCGTCGGGGCCGACGCGCCCTTCCCCATCCTGTCGGAGGTGGTGATCCCGTCGATGGCCCCCAACGACTGCGGGCTGCTCTTCGACGCGCGCACGAGCAACCTCTACGTGGGCCGCGGGGCCGCGGCGCCGCCGGTGGTGGTGTCCTTCCCGTCGCTGACGGTGACGCCCTTCGCGACGGGTCCGGGTGACGTCCCCGCGCTGAGCTTCGCGGCGGCGGGGACGGCCTGCGTCGACCGCGACGCCGACGGGTTCTTCCCCGCGCAGTGCGCCGCGGCCGGCGCGCGGGTCGACTGCGACGACGGCGCGCGCGGGCGCAACCCCGACGCGGTCGAGACCTGCGACGGCGTCGACCAGGACTGCGACGGCCTCGTCGACGAGGGCTTCTGCCGCGTCGGCGCGGCGTGCTTCCGCGA
>JAQBQI010000016.1 GCA_028287085.1 Myxococcaceae bacterium | reverse complement strand
GGTCGACCGCTGGGTGCTCGTGGGCGCCCACTACGACCACCTCGGCACGCAGGGCAAGGCCGTCTACCGCGGCGCCGACGACAACGCGGCCTCGGTGGGCATCCTCGTCGACGTGGCCCGCGCGCTCGCGGCGAAGAGGCCCGACGGGCGCGGCGTGATCTTCGTCGCCTTCGACGGCGAGGAGCCGCCCTTCTACGACACCGGCGCGATGGGCTCGCAGGACTTCGTGCGCGCCCCCGCCGTCCCCCTCGACCGCATCGGCATGATGGTCGCCATGGAACTCCTCGGACACCCCATCGGACCCGACGGGCTCCCCGACGCCGTCCGCTCGTCGGTCTTCGCCCTCGGCGCCGAGCGCAGCGCCGGGACCTCCGCCCGCGTCGACGCCCTCGCCTCCGCCGTCGACGGCGTCACCGTCCGCCGCACCGACGCCGAGGTCATTCCCCCGCTCTCCGATCACCTCGCGTTCTGGCAGGCGCGCGTGCCCTTCATGCTCCTCACGGGCACCCGCTCGGCCGCCTACCACACCCCCTGGGACACCCCCGATCGCCTCGACTGGAACCGCGTCGGCGCCGTCTCCCGCTGGCTCGAAGCCTTCGTGCGCGACCAGTGCGCGCCCCGAAGAGCGCGTGCGCTTCCTCCCCGACGGCCAGGACGACCGCTCCACCCTCGACGCCATGTCCGCCCTCCTGCGACCGCTGGCCGGGGAGGTTCCGCTGGCGCGCTCGGCGCTCGACCGCGTCGCCGCGCTCTCCGCCCGCTGCGACGCCCGCGGCCGCCTCGGCGAGGCCGAGCGCACCGCCCTCCAGGGCATCGTCGCCGCCGTCGAGTCGGCCCTCGCATAGGACCGCCGTTGCGCTGATGCTCCTCCCCATGCGCTTCGCCCTCGCGGCCTTCTCCCTCCTCGTGGCCTGCGCCAGCAGCCCCGCCCCGGTGCATCCGGTGACCAACCCGGTGACCAACCCGGTGACCAACCCGGTGACCGACCCGTCGCCCGCTCCCGCCGACGCCGGAACGTCCCGGACCTCATCGTGTGCTGCCGTGCTCTGCGCCCACGACACGCGCTGCGAAGAGACCCACGGCGAGGCGCGCTGCGTGCCGATCATGCGCCCGGCCAACGGCTTCTGCGGCGGCTTCGCGGGCCTGCGCTGCCCCGCCGGACAGCGCTGCGTCGACGCGCCCGACGACTCCTGCGACCCCGCGCGCGGGGGCCGCGACTGCGGCGGCGTGTGCGTCCCCGAGGGGTCCGACGCGGGCGTGCCATAGCCTGTCACACGCTCTCTTGGTGGGGCGCGGGGGTTGCGGTATCGGGTTCGGCGCGATGAGCGAAGAGACCGCCCCGACGACCTCCCTCCGCGACGTCGAGCGCCTGCTGGAACAGCACCGCCGCGAGCTCGCGGGCTACTGCTACCGGATGCTGGGCTCGGCCTTCGACGCCGACGACGCCGTGCAGGAGACGATGCTCCGGGCGTGGCGCGGGTACGACCACTTCGAGGGGCGGGCGGCGCTGCGCTCGTGGCTCTACCGCATCGCGACCCGCGTCTGCCTCGACCTGATCGCGTCGCGCAAGCGCCGCGGCCGCCCGACGGACTTCGCGTACCCCGAGGTGGTCGACGCGGCGCAGCTCGCGACGCGGCCCGCGGCCGAGTGGGTCGAGCCCGTCGCCGACGAGCGGCTCATCGCGCCCACCGACGACCCGGCGCAGCAGGCGACGACGCGGCAGACGATCCGGCTGGCCTTCGTGGCGGCGCTGCAGCACCTGCCGGCGAAGCAGCGGGCGGTGTTGATCCTGCGCGAGGTGCTCGCGTGGCAGGCGAGCGAGGTGGCGGCGGTGCTCGACACGACGGTGCCGTCGGTGAACAGCGCGCTGCAGCGGGCGCGGGCGACGCTCGACGCGCAGCGGCCGGCGGCGACCGACGCGTACGCCCCGCTCGACGCCGGGCAGCGGGCGCTGCTCGCGCGCTACGTCGAGGCCTTCGAGCGCTACGACATCGACGCGCTGACGGCGCTCTTCCACGAAGAGGCGACGCTCTCGATGCCGCCCTACGCGATCTGGCGGCGGGGCCGGGAGGCGATCACCGAGTGGCTGTTGGGTCCGGGCGCGCCGTGCCGCGGGTCGCGGATGATCGCGACGACGGCCAACGGGGCGCCCGCCTTCGCGCAGTACCGCCCGAGCGGGGCGAACGGCGAGCACGAGGCGTGGGCGCTGCAGGTGCTGGAGATCGCCGACGGGAAGGTGGTGGCGTTGAACTCCTTCCTGGACGTGGCGGGGCTGTTTCCGCGGTGGGGTCTGCCGATGCGCCTGCCGGCGGAGAAATCGCCCGAGCGCCGATGAGTTCGTGACGGCGCGACGGTCTCTACGAGGGAGTCCACGACGGGCTCGGCGAGAGGGGTCGACAGCCACCATGACGAACGATCGAAAGCGGACCATTGCGTATTGGGTGACGACGGTGCTCGGTCCGGCGAGCTTCGTGATGGGCGGGGTGATGAACCTGCTGCGCACCGCCGAGACGACGGCGAACCTGGCGCACCTGGGCTACCCCGCGTACTTCGGGACGCTGCTGGGACTAGGCAAGCTGGCGGGCGCCGTGGTGATCGTGGCGCCGGGGCTGCGGCGGCTGAAGGAGTGGGCCTACGCGGGCTTCTTCATCGACCTGGCGTCGGCGTCGGCGTCGCACCTCTTCGTGGGCGACGCGATCGGGCGCGCGGTGGCGCCGCTGGTGTTCCTGGCGCTGGTGCTGGCGTCGTGGGCGCTGCGGCCGGAGAGCCGGCGGCTGCCGGGGTGAGCGGGCGGCGGGCCGGGCCTCGTGAACTCCGTGATCATTACGGGAGCGCCGTCAGCCCGCCGTCGCGCCACCAGTAGAGGTGCGGCGAGAACATCCCCTCGGCGCTGCGCGGGCGCGCCGCGAGCGCGTCGAAGAGCCCGCGCACGAGGGCCGCGGCGTCGGCCACGCACTCGGGCGACGGCGCGTCTCCCCCGGACGGCAGCGGGATGCAGAGCAGCGCGCTGCGGGAGGGCAGGCCGACCAGGGCGCCGGCCGGGTGATGGCCCCCGAGGTGGCTCGCGAGGAAGTGCACCTGCGAGGTCACGGCGTGGTCGGCGCCCGTGATGAGCACCCCCGACGAGGCGCGCGCGGGGAAGGGACGGCGCTGCACCGGGCGACGGCGGACGTTGGCCAGGGCGACGCGGAAGAGCTCGTCGTCGGGGCGGTTCCACTCGGCGGCGAGGTCGCGCGGGAGCGAGCCGATGCCGTGGCCGAAGTCGACCGCGATCGCGCTGACGAGGCCGGCGCAGAGGGGGCGGGCGATGACGGAGTCGCGCGCCGGGGCGAGCATCTCCTCGCGATAGACGTGGGCGATGAGCGAGGGCGCGATGGCGTCGAAGTCGGTCCGCGAGAGCTCGGCGGACGGCTCCGTCGGAGAGGGCAGCACCGCGTCGAAGTGGGCGCGCGCGAGGCCGTGGAAGCCCTCGACGTCGGCGCCGCGGCAGCGCTCGGCGAGGTTGACGATGCCCAGGCTCGCGAGGCGCCCGTCGGGCAGGAAGGCGGAGAAGGTGTCGCCCTGGTAGCGCGCCACGATGCCGCGGGCGCGGAGGTCCTCCTGCATGGCGAAGAGGAGCGCGCGCCACGCGTCGAGCGGGAGAAACGCGGCCCACGGCGGGACCTCCGTGAGCTGATCGAGCTGGAGCCCGCTCAGGTGGGCGTGGCGGATCTCGTGCGGGTGCTGGGCGCGGTGGGCGCGGGGTCGACGCATGGCGGTGGTCCTCTCGTGGTGCGGTGGGTGGCGGCACGAGAGAGCAAGCGGGCGGCCGCGGCGTGGCCGCGCGGATCGATCGGTTTTTCAAGCGTATTGTAACGACCGGAGCGGGTGGCGGCGGTGGCGGCGGGGGCGGCGGCGGGCGCGGAGGGGAGCGACGGGGAGCGACGGGGAGCGACTGCAGTCACCGTGCTCGCTGTCGCGGGGTGAGGACAGCACCAGGGAGAGCGGGTCGCCCGGGCGGCTTCCGGTGGGGCACCTTCCAGGGCATGGGCGACGCGGCCAAAATGATCGACTGGAACGGAACGGACGTGGCGGAGTTCGCGGCGCTGCCCCGGGGCGCTACCGCGTCGAGCTGGTGGAGTCGTGCGCGGTCTGCGATGGGGAGGCGTTCAAGCTCACCCCTGAACAGGAGGAGGGCATCCTCGCCGGGCTGCGCCAGCTCGACGCGGGGCAGGGCATCCCTCTGGCAGAGGTGGACGCACGGTTGCGGCGCATCATCGGAGCGGCGCGCGCGGTGAACCCCGACCGGGTGGTGTTCTCTCCGCTGGCACTGGCGGAGCTCGAGGAGCTCACGGAGTACATCGGCGACCGCAACCCTGACGCAGCGGAGCGGGTGCGCGCGGCCGTGATCTCTATCACCACGCCCGCGAACCCATCGCCCGCTGACCCGGGCGCCGGCGCGGTACGCTCGCGCCGGTGAACCCGACGGGTTGCCCTCGATGCGTGGCGGAGCGACGCGCCCGGCGGGTGCGGGTAGTGATGAACGTCGTGGTGTTGGTGACCATCGCTGTGGGGGTCGTGCCCTGCTTCACATTCTGGCGGATGTCCTGGGCGATGGACGTCCCAGAGGCCTACTCGGTTGGGGAGGCGATCGGAGCGGAGGCGTGCTGCAGGTCGGGGATCCTGCTCGCGCTCGCGCTCGCGAGCGTCGCCGGCGTCCTGCACGCATTCGTCGGACGTCTCACCCTCCGCGCCTCGACGCCGCTCCCTCGGTCCCACCCCGATCCGTTGGCGACCTACCGCGAGGGCCCGCCGGCGGAGTGCCCGCGGCACCCGTTCGCCGGGTGACGCGTCGCCGGTAGCTCCCGCGAACGAGATGCTCACGGGAGGATCAGGCGAACCGGCTCATGGGCCCGTGGAGGTGAGGGTCCTCCCCCATCGGCGTATCGCCCGCTGGGCCCGGTGATCGCCGGACGGGCGACCGCAGGTCGCCCCTACATCGACAACCCGCGACGCCAACGGAGTGCCCGACGTACGGGCGACCTGCGGTGTCACCCCTCTGGTGAGAGCGCCTTCACCTCGACGGGCCCATGAGCCGGCGAACCAATGCCCTGCTTCCTCGGGCACGGCGCCGCGCCCGTTACCCGATCACCCATTACCCGAGACGTCGTGGCGGGCCGTGGGTGCTCGAGCGCTTCGGACCGACGTGGTCGCGGTCGACGCGCGGGCGGATCAGTCCGTCACGGTGACCGTCCGGCAGGCGAGCCACGCGTTGCTGCCGCTGCCGACGTTGATGGCCGCGGTGCAGACCTCCACCGCCCCGCGCAGCGCCGTCCGGATCGTCACGTCGAAGCCGTGCCGCCCGGTGCAGCCCTCCGCCGCGTTGACGTCGGGGCGGGCGCCCCGCGTCGCGCCGTCGTTGGTCCCCACGCGGTCCGCGCCGCCGGGTCGGCCCACGTAGATGTGCGTGTCGAGCGACCACCCGCGGTCGTTGGGGTCGTAGCTCCAGCCCGCCACGCGGACGCCCCCGGGCAGCGCCGCGACGGCGTCGACCACGCCGAGCGGGTCGACCCGGTAGGTGCGCCACTGGTTCGGTCCGGTGATCCACGTGGGGAGGCCGCCGCGCGCGGGCCCGCTCGTCGCGCCCGCGACCACGAGGCTCCCGTCGGCGCCGGGCGAGGTCGTGAGGAGGCGCCCGCTGGCGTCCGTGAGGAAGGCCTGCCCCTCGCCCGGAGCGCCCGCGCCCGGCGGCAGCGGCAGCGTCTCCTGCGCGACGCGACGAAAGCCCGGGTCGAAGGAGGTCACCACGAAGCCCGCGGCGCCGGCCGGCTCGATGAACACGAAGTGCCCGCTCGCCGGGTCGAACGAGAGCTGCGTGGACCACCCCCCGATGGCGCCCGGGTCGATGCGCGCGACCTCCGTGCGCGTGTTGGCGAAGGACGGGTCGGGCGAGCGCAGCACCACGATGCTGTTGGGCTCCTGCGGCGCGATCTGGTTGGTGAACGCCATGTACCAGGCGCCGTCCGGCCCGAGCGTCACGGTGGTCTGGCCGCGCCCGTACTGGCCCGCGGCGAGGCCCGTGAAGTGCCCGAGGAGGTCCATCGAGATCTTCGTGTACGGGCCCTCCGGGCGGGGCCCCACGGCGACGCCGCTGTCGGTGTACGTGCCGCCCGGCGTGTTCGAGTAGTGGAGGTACCAGCGCCCGTCCGCGCCCCTCACCACGGCCGGGTCGCAGGTGTGGTTCTCCCCCGGCGACGGCGAGAGCACGGTGTGAAACGGCGCCGCCGCGAGGCCCGCGAGGGTGGGCGCGGACTTGTGCTGGATCCAGTCGCCCGCCACGCCGACGCACGCGAAGTAGTGATAGAGCCCGCCGTCGAACACGAAGGCCGGCGCGTACTGGTACGTGGTGCGGTTGGCGTCGACGGTGCCGAAGGTCGACCGCGTCGACGAGTAGTACCCGAGCGGCGTCGGCGGGGGCGCCGCGGGCGCGTCCACGGGCGGAGGAGCGGGCGCGTCCACGGGCGGCGGGGCGGGCGCGTCTACGGGCGGCGGGGCGGCGTCCACCGTGACGGAGGCCTCGGGCGGGCGAGGGGTGTCGCGCGCGATCGCGTCGGCCG
>JAQBQI010000315.1 GCA_028287085.1 Myxococcaceae bacterium | reverse complement strand
GAAGTCCGCAAGCGGACTGTCCCTGGTCGGCCGTCGGAGCGAAGGGGGCGACGCACAGGAAGTCCGCCTGCGGACTTCAGGGGGAGGCTCACCGATCCCACCCTTGCCGCGGGCTTCAGCCCGTCGGCACGAGCAAGGTCCGCCCGCGAACACCCCAGATGCCCGCTCGTCTGGCACCGTCGCCCGGGGGCACCCCCGGACTGTTCATCGACCCGGCGCGGGTGCACCGTTGGGGTCATGCGGCCCAACCCGAACCCCACGGTCATCCTCCGCCACTGCGACGCGTACGACACGGAGCGCATCCGCGGCATCGTGCGCGAGGGCCTCGCCGCCCTCGACCTGCGCCCGCGCGGGCGCACGCTGGTGAAGCCCAACATCGTCTCGGCGGGCGAGCTCTTCAAGCACGCGTACACGCGCCCCGAGTTCACCGAAGGCGTGCTCCGCGCCCTCCAGGACCGCGACCGCGGCGCGATGACCGAGCTCGCGGTGGGCGAGCGCTGCGGCATCACGATCCCCACGCGGCGGGCCTTCGAGGGGGCGGGGTACAACCCGATGCTCAAGCGCGTCGGGGCGAAGCGCTACTGCTTCGAGGAGGAGCCCCAGGTCGAGATCCCGTACACGCACGCGGGCCGGCTGCGCGACTACGTGTTCACGCCGGAGCCCGTCGCGAAGGCCGACTTCTTCGTCAACTGCCCCAAGTTCAAGGCCCACCCGTGGACCACGGTGACCTTCTCGATGAAGAACTACATCGGGATCCAGGACGACCGGCACCGGCTCATCGACCACGACCACCGGCTCAACGAGAAGATCGCCGACCTCCAGTACATCATCCAGCCGGAGTTCATCGCGATCGACGCGATCACGGCGGGCGAGGGGCGGATGCTCACGCCGGTTCCCTTCCCGCTCAACCTCGTGATCATGGGCAACAACCAGCTCGCCTTCGACGCGGTGTGCTGCCAGCTCATCGGCGTCGACCCGATGACCGTCGACCACCTGCGGCTCGCGTACGAGCGCGGCTTCGGCCCGGTCGACCTCGCGGACATCCGCATCGAAGGGGACGTCACCTTCGAGGAGGCGCGGGCCCGCGCCAAGGGCTTCAAGGTGGGCTTGATTCGCGTGGAGAAGTACTTCGAGGGCTCGCACGTGACGGCCTACGCGGGGCCGCCGCCCGACAGCGAGAAGACCGACTACTGCTGGGGCGGGTGCCCGGGCGCGATCGAGGAGGCCATCGAGGTGATCCGGCTCTTCGACGGCGAGGCCGACACCAAGATGCCGCACATCCACGTGGTGTTCGGCGCCTACGAGGGGCCCATCGACGCGAAGCCCGGCGAGAAGGTCATCTTCATCGGCGACTGCGCCAACTGGGAGGGCAAGCTGCAAGACCAGGTCGTCAAGCTCGAGTCGATCTACAAAGACCGCGCGACGAAGGACCCGCACGAGGCGAAGCACGACGACATCTTCGTGAAGATGGCCGGGGTGCTCGCGAAGCTCCGCCGCCACAAGGACGACACGTACATCCGGCTCGAGGGCTGCCCCGTCAGCGTGGCCGAGCAGGTGCTCTTCCTGGTGTTTCTGAGCGGGTCGAAGAACCCGTTCCTCGACCCGGTCGAGTCGCTGGCCTTCAACAAGGCGTACCTGCAATGGCGCTCGGTCACGACGCTGCGGCGCCTCCAGGGCGTGCCCTATCAGCGCTCGGGCGCGGCCGAGCGCGGCGACGCGCGACCCACGGTCGAAGCCCCCGCCCCCGCCGACGCCGAGTAGCGACCGGGGCGCGCTCACCCGCCCCGACAGACCCTCCAGCGCATCATGCGCGGCCGCGCCTCATCTTGACCCCGATGCCGCAGGCGTGGGACATCGCGCCCCTACTGGTCGCGGTGGGTGCCGCGACGCGATGCACACACGAGGGTAGCGATGCGGTCTTCAAGTTCCCTGGCACTTCTTCTCGCGACGCTGGGTGGAGGCCTCGCGGCCTGTTCCGACCCGGTCTCCACGCCGATCACCACGCCCGACTCGGGCACCGTCACCGACACGGGCGGCACCACCGACCGCGGTAACGCGATCGACACGGGCGGCACTCCCACCGACACGGGCTCGAACCCCACCGACACGGGCTCGAACCCCACCGACGGCGGCGGCACCACCGACCGCGGCGGCGTCACCGACACCGGCCCCGTCGACGCGGGCCCCCCGTACGACCCCTGCGCCACCGCCGCGGTCGTCGATCTGAACACCGCGGGCACCACCGCGGGCAACGTCACGCGCATCACGCGCAACAACAACAACGTCGGCGGCATGGCCCCGCTCGTCGGCCCGTGCGGCCGCCCGGGGCACGAGGTGGTGTTCCGTTACAGCCCGCGCGCCAACGCGCGGCTGCGCATCAGCACCGACAACATGGGCACCGACATGACGCTCGACACCGTCGTGTGGGCGCAGCCGACCTGCGCGCCCGCGGCGGGCGACGCCGGCGTCATGGCCCTCGGCTGCAGCGACGACAACGGCACCGCGCCGCGCAACCGCGCGTCGGCCTTCACCACGGCGACGCCCGCCACCATGGGCACCCCGATCTTCATCGTCGTCGCCGGGTACACCCCGCCGACGGGCACCGGCTTCGTCGCCCAGGGCAACTTCGAGCTCTCGGTCACC
>JAQBQI010000869.1 GCA_028287085.1 Myxococcaceae bacterium | reverse complement strand
TCGGTCTTGAGCTGCTTCTTGGTGAGGCCCTCGGAGAGGGTGCGCACGATGAGGCCGCCCTTCTCGGGGCGCATCGACTCGATGACCTCGCGGAGCCGGCGCCGCTCCTTCTCGTTGCCGATGCGCTTGGAGACCCCGATGTGCTCGACCGTCGGCATGTACACGACGTACCGGCCGGGCAGCGAGACGTGCGAGGTGACCCGCGCGCCCTTGGTGGAGATGGGCCCCTTGGAGACCTGGACGACGATCTCCTGGCCCTCCTTGAGCACCTCGCGGATGCCCTTGTTCACGCGCGGCGCGCGCTGGGCCCGCGGGTCTTTGCGGCGCTGGGCGGCGGGCTTGCGCGCCGCGGCGGGGGCGTCTTCTTCGGGAGCGCCCTCGGCGGTGCCGACGCCGTCGTCGCCGTGCGACTCGTCGCCCTCCTCCTCGTCGTCGGAGTCGTCGCCCGGCATGAGCGTGCGAAACTCCGACTCCGAGAGGGCGTCGTCGACGTGGAGGAAGGCGGCCCGGTCGAGCCCGATGTCAACGAACGCGGCGTTCATCCCCGGGAGCACCCGGGTGACCTTGCCGAGGTAGACGTCGCCCACGACGTTGCGCTCGCCCCGGCGCTCGATGTGGAGCTCGGTGACGATGCCGCCCTCGATCAGCGCGACCCGCGTTTCGCCGATGTCGACGTTGATGACGATCTGATTACCGACCATGGATTGAGAACCAAACGCTATGCGCGCAACGCCCGACTGCGCCGCGTCGAGGGGGGAGGGTACTCCGAAGAGTTGGGGATGGAAGCCCGAACGAGCCGGTCGGCTCAGTTGGTGGTGAAGATGGCCTCGATCTCCTCGCGCACCGAGTCTTCGGTGCGGTCGAGGGCGATCGCGAGCTCCTTCACGACGAGGCCGCGCGCGTTCTCGAGCATGCGCTTCTCCCCGAAGGACAGGGACTTCTCGGTCTTCAGGCGGTAGAGGTCGCGGAGGACCTCGGCGACGTCGTAGATGCTGCCGGTCTTGATCTTGTCCATGAACCCGCGGTAGCGGCGGTTCCACGTCTGGTTGTCGTACGCCACCGTGCGCTCGCGGAGGATCTCGAAGATCTCGCGGATTTCGGCTTCGCAGATCACGTTGCGGAGCCCGACGATGTCGGCGTTCTTCACGGGCACCATGATGCGGCGCTCGGAGTCGAGGATGCGGAGAACATAGAAGCGCTGCCTCGAGCCTGCGATCTCTCGCTCCTCGATGCTGATCACCTCTGCAACGCCCTGGGCCGGGTAGACGGCCTTGTCGCCGACCTTGAACTCCGAGATCCGTGCCTCTTGCATCGTTACTCCTCTGAACTCTAAAGGCGGGTTCGGCCCGCCACCGTGTGCGCCGGGAAACTGTTGAGAGTCCCAGACTCATCCCGACAAATGACGACGCGGCGTTGTGATAACAACGCAGCGATGACCTGCCACGCGAGGTGCCGACACGGTCTGAGCAGAGAGCCCAGTGGTTCCGTTAGGCGCATGCGGGGAGGCGGCCAGACGATAGACGAATGACGCGCGCGCGTCAAGAACGCCCCATCACATGGACGTCGAAGTGCGGTGGAATCAGCGAGGAGCGGCCGGAGCGGGGGCCGGAGCGGGGGCCGGAGCGGGGGCGTTGTCGAGCGAGGAGAGGTCGGGCAGCTCCTCGATGTTGGGCATCAGGATGATCTCGACGCGCCGGTTCTGGGCGCGGTTCTCGTCGGTGTCGTTGGGGCGCGCGGGCTGAAACTCCGCGTAGCCGGCGCCGCCGAGGTGCACCGCCGCGACGTTGTGCGTCGCGAGGAAGCGCACGACGTTGAGCGCGCGGCCAGCGGACAGCTCCCAGTTGTCGGCGAAGCGGCCGCCGCGGCCGAGCTGCACGTTGTCGGTGTGGCCCGCCACCAGGAAGTCGCGCTCGCGGATCTGCGCGAGTACGGCCGCCACCTGCTGGAGCACCTGCTGCCCCTCGGCCCGCAGCTCGGCTCGTCCCGAGTCGAAGAGGATGCCCGCCGGCAGTTCGATGACCATGCGTCCGCGCACCGTGCGCACGCGCAGCTGCCCCGCCGAGATCATCGACTGAAACTGCGCGACCATGTTGCGGTAGGTGCTGAGCCGCGATTCGGCCAGCTGCTGGCGACGACGCAGCTCGGCCTCGCGCTGCTGCGCCTCGGTGAGCGCCGTCGCCTGCTGCTGACCCTGCGCCTGCAGCGCCGACACGTTCTGCCCGAGCTCCTCGAGCCGGTGGGCCATCGTGCTGTTGGAGGCCTGCATCCCGTCGAGCTGCTCGCGCAGGTGGTCGCGCTCGCCCGTCAGGTCGCGCAGCTGCCCCTGCATCGTCGCGATCTCGCCGAGCTTGCCCTGCCACTCCGCCTCGCCGTGCCCGCACCCCAGCGCGAGCATCGCCACCGCCACCGTCCCGAACAGCCCTCGTGTCACGCGCGTCTGCCTCCCGTTCCTCGGAAATTGCGGGCGGACGCTAGACAGAGCTCCTGGCGAAAGCAAACGAAATGACCCCTTCCCCAACCAAACGTACTTCGCCATGCGCTGACATGCTTGACACCAGCCCAAGAGACGATACATTACCTAACAGTCAACCTCATCACTGGAGGTCAGGTTCCATGGCGACTGCAAAGAAGAAGGCGGCCCCCAAGGCCAAGAAGCCGGCGGCGAAGAAGCCCGCGGCGAAGAAGCCGGCGGCCAAGAAGGCCGCGGCGAAGCCCGCTGCCAAGAAGGCGCCCGCCAAGAAGGCGGTTGCCAAGAAGGCACCGGCGAAGAAGGCGGCGGCCAAGAAGGCCCCCGCCAAGAAGGCGCCCGCGGCCAAGAAGGCTCCCGCCAAGAAGGCCGCCCCGGCCAAGAAGGCGGCTGCTCCCCGCGCCAAGAAGTCCGCTGCCCCGGCCTCGCCGGCGGCTGCGGGCGGTGGCGAGGAAGAGTAAGCCTTCCGCGCACGAGCGGATCACCATCATAGGGCCCGCGGTTGAAGGCGCGCATGGATGACCTCCATGTCGCGCCTTCAACTCATTTGGGGGTTCGACCTTCGGGCGGCACTGCCGTTATGGTGCGCGCCGAGGTTGACCCCGCCATGCGCTTCGCCTTTCTCATGGACCCGATCGAGCGCGTGCTCGTCGACAAGGACACGACCTTCGCGCTGATGCTCGAGGCGCAGCGGAGGGGCCACGAGGTCTTCACGCTCGGCTCGGCCGACCTCATCGGCGCGCGCGGCACCGTGTACAGCGCCGTGTGGCGCACGCGGGTTCGCGACGTCGCCGCGCCCGGGCACTTCGAGCGCGACGCGGCCGAGGTCGTCGACGTCGCGTCGCTCGACGCGGTGTTCATCCGCACCGACCCGCCCTTCGACGCGCAGTACCTCTACAACACGCTGCTGCTCGAGCAGGTGAGGGGGCGCGTGCTGCTCGTCAACGACCCGCGCGGCATCCGCGACGCCAACGAGAAGCTCTACGCGATGCACTTCCCGGAGGTCACGCCGCGCACGATCGTGACCGCGAAGGAGGCCGACGTGCGCGCCTTCCTCGAAGAGATCGGCGGCCCCGGCGTCATGAAGCCCCTCGACGGCGCCGGCGGCCGCGGGATCATGATCGTCGACCTCGCGGACAAGAACTTCCGCTCGATCGTCGAGACGCTGACCTTCGAGGGGCGCCGCTTCGCGATGGTGCAGGAGTTCCTCCCCGCGGTGCGCGAGGGCGACAAGCGCGTGCTGCTGCTCGACGGCGAGCCGCTGGGCGCGATCCTGCGGGTGCCGCGCGCCGACGAGTCGCGCAGCAACATCCACGTCGGCGGCCGCGTCGAGCCCTGCGAGCTCGACGAGCACGACCGCGCCATCGTCGCGGCGGTGGGCGAGCGCCTGCGCCGCGACGGCCTGTATTTCGTGGGTCTCGACGTCATCGGCGGCCGCCTCACCGAGGTCAACGTGACCTCGCCCACCGGCATCCAGGAGCTGTCGCGGTTCACCGGCTCGGAGCCCGAGTCCAAGGTCATCGCGTGGGCCGAGGGCCGCGCGCGCAGCCTCAAGGGCCTCGCTGAATGACCATTCAGTGACCGCCGCGGGTTGACACGCCGCGCGCGGAGAACCTACACAACCGCGGCGCAGCGCGGCCACTGGGCCCTCGAGGCCTGGCGGCGGCGCGCACGCGCAGTCCCTGTACCCGTCAGCGAGGAGACGGCCCCGTGAAGATCCTGGTTCCCCTGAAGCGAACGGCAGATCCCGACAACGCCAACAAGATCAAGATCGGCGCCGGCGGCGCGAAGATCGAGACCACCGGCCTCGAGCCGAAGGCGAACCCCTTCGACGAGTACGCGGTCGAGGCCTCGCTCCGGCTCATCGAGAACGGCCAGACCAAGGCGCGCAACGCGGGCGACAAGCTCACCGTGGTGTCCTTCGGCCCGAAGGAGGCCGCGACCAACATCCGCCAGGCCCTCGCGATGGGCGGCGACGACGGCCTGCTCTTCCTCTCCGACGACGAGTCGCTCGACGGCGACCTCGTGGCCCGCGCGCTCGCCAGGGTCGTCGAGCAGCAGAAGCCCGACCTCGTCGTGCTCGGCAAGCAGGCCGTCGACGGCGACAGCAACCAGGTGGGGCAGATCCTCGCCGAGCTGCTCCAGTGGCCGAGCGCCACCTTCGCCATGAGCATCGAGCTCAGCGCCGACAAGAAGACCGCGATCGTCGGCCGCGAGGTCGACGGCGGCGTCATCAAGCTGAAGCTGACCCTCCCGGCGGTGATCACCGTCGACCTCCGCATCGTCGCGCCGAAGAGCGTCGTCAACCACGTCACGCCCGCGACCTTCAACTACCCCGAGGGCGCGCGCTTCACGCCGCTCCCGATGATCATCAAGGCGAAGACCAAGCCCATCGTCGAGGCGCCGATCGCGTCGCTCGGCGTCGAAGGGGCCCTCAAGTCGAAGTACGCCAGCTTCGCGCTCCCGCCCGCCCGCAAGGGCGGCGTGAAGGTCAAGGACGTGGCCGAGCTGGTACAGAAGCTTCGCACCGAAGCGAAGGTCCTCTGAACGGGAGCGATGTGAGATGAGCAAGATCCTGGTTGTTGCAGAGGTCTCCGGGGCGAAGCTGAAGAAGACCACGCTCAGCGCCATCGGCTTCGCGCGCGCGGCGGGCCTCCCCTTCGACGTGCTGGTGCTCGGGCAGGGCGTCGGCGCGGCCGCCGAAGAGCTGCGCGCGTACGGCGCCGGCGCGGTCAAGGTCGCCGACGGCGCGGCGCTCGCGAACTACGTCGGCGAGACCTTCGCGCCCACCGTCTCCGAGGCCGCCAAGGGCTACTCGGTGGTCGTCGTCACCGCGAGCTCCTTCGGGAAGGACCTCGCGCCGCGCGTCGCCGCGCGCCTCGGCGCCGGCTTCGCGAGCGACATCGCCGGCGTGGAGAACGCGGGGGGCGCGCTCAGCTACAAGCGCCCGATGTACGCGGGCAACGCGCTCGCCACCATGCAGATCACCACGCCCGTGCAGGTCGTGAGCGTGCGCCAGTCGGAGTTCGAGGCCGCCGCGCCGAGCGGCGGGTCGTCGCCGGTCGAGGCGGTCGCCGTCGCGCCCGCGCCGCTCGCGGGCCGCGTCGAGTTCGTCAGCTTCGACGAGGTGAAGTCGGCCCGGCCCGAGCTCGCCGAGGCCAAGGTCGTCGTGTCGGGCGGGCGCTCGCTGAAGTCCGCCGAGGGCTTCAAGACCGTGCTCGAGCCGCTCGTCGACGTGATGGGCGCCGCCATGGGCGCCAGCCGCGCGGCCGTCGACGCCGGCTACGTCCCCAACGACCTCCAGGTCGGGCAGACCGGCAAGGTCGTCGCGCCGAAGCTGTACATCGCCGTCGGCATCTCCGGCGCGATCCAGCACATCGCCGGGATGAAGAACAGCAAGGTCATCGTCGCGATCAACAAGGACCCCGAGGCGCCCATCTTCCAGCTCGCGGACTACGGGCTCGTCGCCGACCTCTACAAGGCCGTTCCCGAGCTTACCGAGGCCGTAAAGAAGATCCGCGCCGAGGGCTGAGCCCCGCCCCCGATTTCCCCGCCTCTCGACGGACTGTGGCCAAAGCGCCCTCCGGCCGATACTGTCCCCAGCGACACCCCCACATGATCCGCCCACCGTTCATCGCGGCGCTCGTCGCGGTCGCGTCGTCCGCCCTGCCCGCTGTCACCGAGGCGCAGGACCTCAGCGGCGCGTGGCGCAGCACCCGCGACGACGTCGACGTCACCGTGCGCGAGTGGGGCCCCGGGTGCGGCCCGCGGCCGTCGTCGCGCCGCGGTAGCGTCGGGCGCGAGGCGACGGTGCGCGCCACGGCGACGAGCCTGAGCGTCGACATCGGCGGCCGCACGCTCCGGTCGGACCGGTGCTGGAGCGACAACCGCGACGTCGCCGTGCGCAGCGCGTCGCACCCGTCGCCGACCCGCTGGGTGAGCTCGTGCAGCACCCCCGACGGGGCCGCGCTCGCCGAGCACGGGACCTACACCGCCTCGGCCGAAGGGGACCGTCGGCTCACCCTGCGCGACGAGACCGAGTACGAGTGGAACATCCAGGGTTCAGTCTGCCGCGCGAGCTCGGTGATGGTGCGCGAGTACGAGCGCACGGGCGCCGCTCCGACGCCGACGCCGACGCCGACGCCGACGCCGACGCCGACGCCGACGCCGACGCCGACGCCGACGCCGACGCCGACGCCCACACCGAGACCAACGCCCACCCC
>JAQBQI010000865.1 GCA_028287085.1 Myxococcaceae bacterium | reverse complement strand
GGCGCACAGCGCGAGCGGCACCAGCGCGAAGGACGTCGCCAAGGAGGCCTCGCTCGGGTCGAGCGTCGGCAAGATCGCGGGCAAGTGGAAGAGCAACAACGCGTCGGTCGAGGGCCGGCACGACATGCGCACCGGGTCGACGGTGAGCGACGCCGACGTGGCGGCGAAGCTCAAGACGATGCCGGTGACGCCCGAGGAGTCGCAGGCGGCGCGCAAGGAGCTCACGCGCACGGACATCGCGTCGCAGATTCCGACCGACCAGGAGATCAAGGACTCGAACGACGACTACCGCGAGGCGCAGACCAAGAAGGCCGCGGACGTGAAGGCGCGCGACCTGAAGCTGCGGGCCGACGCGGACAAGGCCTCGGCGACGGCGTCGTCGCAGCAGAGCGCGCTCAACGACGAGCTGGCGGAGAACAACCGCAAGATCGACGCGATCACCAACCGGCCGGTCGAGGAGACCCCGCTGGGGCCGGCGCCGACGCCGCTCTCGCAGGCCGAGCAGGACGAGATGGCGCGGCTGAAGACGCGCAACGCCGCCATCACCGACGAGCACGCGGCGGCCACGAGCGCGCAGGCGCAGGCCGACGCCGAGCGCGAGTACCACGCGTCGCGCACGCGGGCGGACAACTGGAAGAAGGCCGGGTCGGCCTTCGAGGCGGGCGGCGCGGCGATCGGCGCGGGGCTCGCGGTGAAGGGCTTCGCCGACGCGATCAAGTCGGGGCCGAAGAAGTCGATCCCGGGCGTGGCGACGGTGTCCGACGAGGACATCTTCACGGGCACGCCGAAGGCCGTGACCACGGTGGCGGGCGGCGGCGTGACCTTCGTGGTCCCGGCCGTGCTGAGCGGCTTCTCGGTGATCTCGGGCGGCAGCATCGGGTTCCAGAGCGGGCTCAAGAGCGAGATCTTCTCGCTGCAGAGCGTGACGGTGGAGGGCGGCCTCGGGGCCGACCTCGTGGCGGCGGGGCCCGTCCAGGTCATGTCGCGCATGCGCGACACGTCGGTGATGGGCAAGGAGATCAAGATCGGCGCGCAGGCGGGCGACATCGCGACCTTCGCCGGCAAGATCAACACCTTCATGATGAAGGGGTGGAACCCCGCCAAGCAGCTCCCGACGATGGAGGTGACGGTCAAGGCCGAGAAGGCCGGCAAGATCCAGATCCTCATCGACGCGAAGAAGCGGGTCTACATCGAGCCCGCCAAGGTCACGATCGAGTTCATGGGCAACTCGATCGTGATGACCGAGAAGGAGATCAAGATCGTCGGCACCGACAAGATCACCATGGAGTGCAAGAACATGGCGATCACGGCGACCGAGTCCTTCAAGGTGACCTCGCCGAAGATCGACCTCGAGGGCAGCACGCACGTCAACCTCAAGAGCGGCGGGTCGACCTACAAGGCCACGAGCTCGAGCATCGCGATGGACTCGACCAAGATCACCGCCAACAAGGAGACCCTCTCGTGACGGCGGCGCGCGCGCTGGCTCCGGTCGAAGGGGCCGCGGCGGTGGTCGAGGCGGCCGACGGCACGCGCGCGCGGCGGGTGGGCGAGGGCGACGCGGCGGGCATCGTGCTCGAGGCGCCCGACGGCACGGTGCTGCTGTCGTACGACCCGCGCGAGGGGCGGCTGCGGCTGGAGGTGGCCAAGGGCGACCTCGAGCTGTGCGCGCGCGACGGCCGGGTGCTGCTGTCGGGCTCGCGGGGCGTGGTGATCGACGGCGGCGACAGCGTGGCCGTGACGGCGCGGCGCTCGGTGACGCTGGCGACCGAGCCCGAGAAGGTTCCGGGGGTGGAGACGGCGCGGGCGGAGGTGACGCTGCTGCGCGACGAGCTGCGGCTGGGGGCGAAGACCTTCGGGTTGCAGGCCCTGCGGGCGGCGATCACCTCCGACGAGCTTAGCCTCGCGGCGCGCTCGCTGCGCACGGTGGCGAAGGTGGCGCTGCAGTCGGTGGGGGTGCTGGAGACGCGGGCCGAGCGCGTGGTCGAGCGCGCGAAGAACGTCTACCGCGACGTCGAGGAGCTGGCGCAGACGCGGGCGGGCCGGGTGCGGCTCATCGCGCGCGAGACGCTGCACGCGGCGGGCAAGCGCGCCGTGCTGCGCGGCGACGAAGACGTGAAGATCAAGGGCGAGAAGATCCACCTGGGGTGATGAGCGATGTTGCCAGCAGCGACCAAGGGCGGCGGGATGTGCACGGCGACGGTGCCGGACGTGTGCAAGGTGCCGGCGCCGCCCGCGCCCTTCGTGCCGACGCCGTTCCCCAACCTCGCGCAGTGCGCGCAGGCGTCCAAGACGACCACGAAGATCAAGATCCAGAACAAGGCCGTGATCCATAAAGACAGCGAGATTCCGCGCTCGAACGGGGACGAGCCGGGCGTGCTCAAGGGCATGATCTCGAGCACGCAGATGGACAAGGTGACGTTTCGGATGGGCGTCTCGGCGGTGAAGATGGAGGGCCACGACGCGGTCAACCACACCAAGCCGACGGCCCACAACGGCATGAACGCCAACGCGCCCGTCGGGCTGCACAGCGCGCCGAGCCAGACGAAGGTGCTCATCACCGGCTGAGCGCGCCCGCGGCCGCGGCCGCATCGCCCCCCCGATATCCGCCATGGAACTCGTCAAGGACACCCCGTTCGAGGTCGCCCACTTCCATTTCCAGGTCGACCCGCCGAGGGACGCGCTCATCGTCGTGGTGAAGGCGTCGTTCACCCCGGTGGCCGGCGCCGACGCGACCATCGCCGCCGAGCAGGTTCCGCTCGCGGGGGACGTGTTCGAGGGCGACGACCCGGCCGGCGCGCTGGTGCTGGGCACCGACCTCGCGGTGCACAAACCCCGCGGGGAATACCTCGTCTACGGCCGCGCGCGCTCGGCGGGCGGTCCGGTGCTCCACACCGCGGTGGGCGTGCAGGTCGGCCCGCTCTCCAAGGCCCTGGCCGTCTTCGGCGACCGCCACTGGACCCCGATGGGCGGGCTCACGGCGCCGGCGCCCTTCGAGGCGATGCCGCTCTCCTGGTCGCGCTCTTTTGGTGGGCCGCGCAACGCCGCCAACCCCGTCGGCCGCGGCGTGCAGCGCGTCGACGGGCCCGGCGGGTCGGTGGTTCCGCTGCCCAACTTCGAGCAGCCCGGCGAGCTCATCGCGACGCCCGACGACCGGCCGCGCCCGTGGGGCCTCGGGCCGCGCGCGCCGAGCTGGGCCGCCCGCGCGCGCCACCAGGGCACCTACGACGCCCGCTGGCGCCGCCTCCGCTGGCCCTGGCTCCCCGAGGACTTCTCCTGGGACCACCACATGGCCGCGCCCGACGACCAGCAGATCCCCGGGTACTGGCGCGGCGACGAGGCCGTGCTGATGCAGCACCTCGTGGCGGGCGCGCCCGTGCTGCGCACGAAGCTCCCCGGCGTGCGCCCGCGGGCCTTCGTGTCGGGCCGGGACGGCTTCCGCGAGGTGCCGTTGCAGTGCGACACCGTGGTGCTCGACGGCGAGATTCCCGCGGTGAGCACGGTGTGGCGCGGCATGACCGCGGTGACCGCCGAGACGATGCCCGAGCTCGCGCACCTCTTCGTGCTGCACGACGCCGCCGACGCGCCGCGCACCCTCGAGCAGTGCCGCGCGCGCTTCGAGGAGAAGCTCCGCGAAGACGCTGCCCCGGAGCCGCAGGACGAGCCGCCGCCCGTCGAGGTCGCGGAGCCCGAGCCCGAGGCCGCGCCCGCGCCGGCCAACGACGATGAGCCGCCGTTCACTCCGCCGGAGGTGGCGCCGCTGCCGACGGCCGACGAGGCCCGCGCGCAGATGGCGTCGCTGGGCATCGAGGCGCCCGCGGAGTACCTCGCGCTGCTGGCCGAGTCCGAGCGCGGTGCCGCGCCCGAAGCCCCGCCCATCGTGGCGCCGGAGGGTCCGTCGCGCGACGAGGTGCTCGCGCGCTACGGCCGCGGCGAGTCGCTCGCGGGCATCGACCTCACGGGCATCGACCTCGCGGGGGCGGACCTCGCGGGCGTCGATTTCAAGGGTGCCATTCTCGAGGGCGCCTCCTTCGCGCACGCCTCGCTGGTGAAGGCCGACTTCACCGCGGCGGTGCTCTCGCGCGCGACCTTCGACAACGCCGACCTCGCGGGCGCGGTCTTCGTCGACGCCGACCTGAGCGGCGCGACGCTGCTGCGGGTCGACGCCGCGGGCGCCGTGTTCGACGGCGCGGTGGCCGTGGGCTCGCGCTGGAACGGCAGCCGCCTCGACGGCGCCTCGCTGAAGAAGGCCGACCTCACTGGCGCGCAGCTCGCGCGGTGCCGCCTGGCGGCGGTGGCGCTCGACGGGGCCGACCTCTCCGACGCCACGCTCGACGACTCGGTGCTCCAAGGCTCGTCGCTGGTCGAGGCCACGCTCGAGGGCGCGCGCGGCGTGCGGGTCGACCTGCGCGACTGCGACCTGACGAAGCTGCAGGCGGGCGACGGGCTGGTGCTCACCGAGAGCGTGCTCACGGGCGTGAAGGCCGACGGCTCGGTGTGGGACCGCGCGCGCCTCGACCAGTGCACCCTCTCGTTCGGGAAGTTCACCGATGCGTCGTTCAGCGACGCCTCGCTGGTGAAGGCGCGCCTCGACGGGTGCGTGCTGCGCGGCGCGCGCTTCGACCGCGCGAACCTCGTGGGGGCGACGATGCTGAAGTCCGATCTGTACGAGGCGCGCTTCGAGGGGGCCGACCTCTCGTGGGCCGACATGCGCGGGGCGAGCCTGTTCCGGGCGGCGCTGCTGCGGGCTAAGACCGAGGGCGCGCAGTGGGAGCGCGCCGACCTCAAGGGCACCCTGCTGGAGCGCGCGGAATGAGCGTCACGACGGTGACCGACCGCGCCGAGGCGGTGCGCGTGCTGCTGGAGTCGTCGGTCGTGAGCGACGTGGTCGTGCGCGACTGCGACCTCACGGCCATCGACCTGACGGGGCAGATCCTCGAGGGCGTGACCTTCCAGAACGTCGTGCTGCGCGGGGCGCTGTTCACGGCGGTGCGCATGGAGGCGTGCACCTTCGTCGACGGCTCGCTGCTCGGGGCGGTGTTCTCGGGGGCCACCTTCGCGGCGAGCTCCTTCGTGGGGCGGCCGGCGGTAGGGCTGCTGCGCCTCGACGCGGCCATGTTCGACGACTGCATCGGCGAGGGGCTGCGCGTCTCGCACGCGGTGCTGAGCCGCGTCGACGCCGAGGGGGCCTTCCTCGACGGCGCGGTCTTCGAGGGCTGCTACCTCAACGGCGCGGTGCTGCGGCGCGCGTCGCTGCGGGGCGCCACGCTCGCGGGCTGCAACCTCGACGGCGTCGACCTCAGCGAGGCCGTGCTCGAAGACGCCTCGCTGCTCAACGCGTTCATGCACGGCGCGGTGCTCACCGGGGCGCGCGCGGCGCGGGCCCTCTGGACGGGCGCCGACCTGCTCAACGCCCGCCTCGACGACGCCGACTGCGAGGGCTGCGACCTCACCGGGGTGATCAACCTCCCGCGGGTCATCCGCGGCGCGCGCCTGCCCGGCGCGAAGCTCGCGGGGATGGACCTCCACGAGACGCAGTGGGAGGGCGTGCTCCTCGACGGCGCCGACCTCACGGGCGTCTCGGCGCGCGAGGCGCGCTGGCGGGGCGTGTCGTTGCAGGGGGCGACGCTCACCGACGCGAGCTTCCGGGGCGCGTCGCTCGACGACGTCGACGGGCCCGAGATGAAGGCCGCGGGAACGACGTGGGTGGGCGGCCGTTGGCGCGACGTGCGCTTCGCGGGCGCCGACCTCACGCACGCCGACCTCTCGGGGGCCGAGCTCATCGAGGGCTCGCTCGCCCGCGCCACGCTGCGCGGGTCGCGCTGGGAGGGCACGCAGGCGCGGGAGACCACGCTCGCGGGCGCGACGCTGACGCAGTCGTGGATGAACGCCGCCGCGCTGGTGTCGTGCGACCTCACCGGCGCGGCGCTGGACCAGGCGCGCCTCACGGGCAGCGACCTCACGGGCAGCGACCTCACGAAGACGACGTGGCGGGGGGCGGCGGCGGCGGGCGCGCGGCTCGACGAGACCACCGGCGACGGGGCCGACTTCGGCGACTGCGACCTGGGCGGGGCGCGCGCCCGCAAGGCGATGCTGGGCAAGGCGAGCTTCGCGCGCGCCGACCTGCGCGGCGCGGACTTCGGCGAGGCCGACCTCGACGGCGCCGACCTCTCGACGGCGCGGGTGTCGGGCGTGAGCTGGGTGCGCGCGTCGATGGTGGGCGCGCGCCTCGGGGGCGCCGACCTCACGGGCGGCGACTTCACCGACGCCGACCTTTCGAAGGCCGACCTCGCGGGCGCGAACCTCACGCGCTGCCCGGCGCTGCGGCTCTGCGCGCAGGGCGCGGCGATGCGCGGCGCGCAGTGGATGGAGGGGGACCTGCGCCTCGCCGACCTCGCGGGCGCGGTGCTCGACGAGGCCGACTTCCGGCGCGCGAACCTCACCGAGGCGACGCTCACGGGGGCCTCGGCGCTGCGGGGGAAGTTCGAGTTCGCCCAGCTCTCGAAGGCCATCGCGACCGGGGCCGACCTGCGCGGGTCGGACCTGCGCTTCGCGGAAGCGTCGTTCATCGAGCTGTCGAACGCGAAGCTCGACCTGTGCAATTTCTCCGAGGCCAACCTGCGCGGCGCGAAGCTGCACCGCGTCACCGAGCAGGGCGCCACCTGGACCAACGCCAACCGCGCGCACGCCGAGCAGACCGACCCGGCGCGCGCGGCGGCGGAGGATTTTCGCCCGGGCTGAAGTGGTTGCGAGCGGCGACGGGGCGGGCGCACCATCGACGGCGCCATGGACCACTCCCCGCCGCGCCGCTGGTTTCACGGACGTTCGCTCGCGCTGCTGGCCGTGGCCGTCGCGGGCTGTCCCCACGGGCAGCCCGGCGACGACGGCGAGGACTTCGCCATCGTGGTGCAGGCCGTCACCTGCGACCCGGTGATCGAGCGCTACCCCATCGCCGCGGCGCACAACGGCGGCTACGACCGCGCGTGGAGCAACTTCACCTGCGCGCCGCACCCCGGCGGCAGCCCCGACAACAGCGACTACGGCGGCGACCACCACGGCAACGACCTCTTCGCGCCGCGCGGGTCGCCCATCGTCGCGGTGCGCGCGGGCCGGGTCACCCGCACCGGCGTGGTGTCGGGCACCTCGGGCATCCGCGTCACCGTCGAAGACGCCTGCGGCTGGAACTACTACTTCGGCCACCTCGACTCGATCGCCCCGGGCATCGCGCCGGGCGTGCGCGTCGTCGCCGGCCAGGTGATCGGGACGCTCGGCGACACGGGCACCACCGGCACCGCGCCGCACCTGCACTTCAACGTGCACCGCGACGGCAACTACTCCAACGACGTCGATCCGTACCCGCTGCTGCGCGCGGCCGACGCGACGGCCTGCGACCCGACGGCGAGCGTTCCGGGGACGCCCCCGCCGCAGACCTGCGCGCCCCGCTGCGAGGGCACCCGGCTGATCTCGCGCGACTGCGGCCGCGGCGACTGCGCGGCCTACGGGGCGGGCTGCGTCGACGACGCGCTCGGCGCGCGCTGCGTGTTCTTCGCGTGCCCGGCCGTCGGCGAGCAGGACACCTGCTGGCTCGGCCGGCACATCGGCCACTGCCGCAACGGGCAGCTCGTGTCGCAGGGCGACTGCGGCGCCTACGGGGCGGCCTGCGTGCAGGAGGGCACCGCCGCCCGCTGCGCGTCGCCGAGCTGCTCGGCGCGGGGCGAATACGACGCCTGCATCGCGGGGCGGTACATCACCCGCTGCCGCAACGGGGTGGCCTCGGCGCCGGGCGACTGCGGGGCCTTCGGCGCGACCTGCGTCGACGACGACCTCGGGGCGCGCTGCGTGTTCTTCGCGTGCCGCGCGCAGGGGGAGCACGACACCTGCTGGCTCGGCCGCCACCGCGGGCGGTGCTTCAACGGGCACCTCACGGCGCAGGCCGACTGCGGCGCGCAGGACGGCGCGTGCGTCTCCGACGACCTCGGGGCGCGCTGCACCTCGACGATCTGCCCGGGGGTGCGCGGCGACGTGCGCTTCTGCGTGGCGCCGGGGCGCATCGCGCACTGCACCAACGGGCTCTTCGACGGCTACGAGACCGACTGCACCGCGACGGGCGCCACCTGCTCCAACGAGTCGCCGACGACCGCGCGCTGCGTGCCGGCGGGCGGCACCCCGCCGC
>JAQBQI010000852.1 GCA_028287085.1 Myxococcaceae bacterium | reverse complement strand
CGCCCGCGCCGATGGCCATCAGGAGTCCGAGCGAGATGGGGTCCATGTCAGGTTCCTGCGAGGGCGCGGTGGAGGGCGCGGGCGGTGGCGGTCACGTCGGCGTCGTCTACCAGCAATGCCCCGATGACGGCACCGGCCCGCGCGCCCGCCCCGTGGATTTCCGCCGCGCTGGCCAGCGTGATGCCGCCGATCGCCACCACCGCGCGCTCGCCCCCCGCGGCGCAGAGCGAGCGCAGCGTGGCGACCCCCACCACCGGCGCCGCGTCGGCCTTCGTCGCGGTCGCGTACACCGGCCCCACCGCGACGTAGTCGGCGTCGGTCAGCAGCGCCGCC
Source organism: Myxococcaceae bacterium (assembly GCA_028287085.1). Classification (GTDB taxonomy): domain Bacteria; phylum Myxococcota_A; class Polyangia; order Polyangiales; genus SCUS01. The sequence goes on along the minus strand of JAQBQI010000852.1, from coordinate 2,316 downwards.
GCGAACTCCGCCGGCACGTGGCTGGATACCCCGACCTGTAATCCCGGGGCCACCCGGCGGGCCAGGTCGAGGGGCAGGTCGTCCTGCCCGAGGTGCACGCCGTCGGCGCCCGCGAGCCAGGCCACGTCGGGGCGGTCGTTGACGAAGAAGGGCGTCTTCGCGTCGACGCAGAGGGGCCGCAGCGCCGCCGCGAGGGCGAGCAGGTCGCGCGCCCCGGCCGACTTGGCGCGCAGCTGGAGCGCCGCGAGCGGGCCCGCGTCGAGCACGCGGCGGGCGAAGTCGAGCGGGGCGCGGCCCGCGCGTGCCAGCGAGTCGACGTCGACGATGGCGTAGAGTCCGGGGATCATCGGCGATCCGCTTCGCCCCGGCGCGGGGCGGTGTCAAGCCGACGCGGCTTCACATCCGCCGCGCCGTGGCATTACCCTCCGGCCCGTTGAAGTACGACCCGAGTGCCGACGAGCGCTTCCCCTGGCGCGCCGTCTCCAACCTGAGCCTCGCGGCCGCCGTGCTCTTCGCCGCGATGGCGCTCGCGCGCTTTCGCACCTGGCACAACGACACCTTCGACCTCGCGTTCTACACGCGCCTCGTCTGGGGCGCCGGCCGCGGCGACCTCTGGAACCCCCTCGTCGGCGCCCCCCTCTGGGGCCTGCACCTGTCGCTCGTGCTCATCCCCCTCGGGCTGATCGGTCGCGTCGTCTCGGTCGTCCCGCTCCTCCTCGTCGTGCAGGCCGCCGCCGTCGCCGCGGCGGGCATCCCCCTCGCGCGCATCGCCTCGCGCCGCGTGGGCCACCCCGCCGCCCCTTACCTCGCCCTCGCCGTCTACCTGCTCTTCCCCACCATCGGGTCGATCGCCAGCTACGAGTTCCACCCGAGCTCGCTGGCGCTGCTGCCGCTGTGCCTCGCGCTCGACTTCTTCGACCAGCGCCGCGCCGTCGCGGGCATCGTCGCCCTCGCCCTCGCCACCACCTGCCGCGAAGACGTCGCCCTCTGCGCCGCCCTCGCCGGCCTCGCCCTCGCGCTCCAGCCCGCGCACCGCCGCGCCGGCCTCGCGGCCTTCGTCGGCTTCACCGCCTGGTTCGCCGTCTACCTCTTCGTCGTCGCCCCGCACTACCTCCCCCGCACCGGCTCGCTCCAGCTCCACTACGGCCACCTCGGATCGTCCCCGACGGCCATCCTCGCGCAGCTGCTCCGCCACCCCGTCGCGACGCTGCGCGCGCTCGCCACGCCGGTGCGCCTGCTCTACGTGCCGCGCCTGCTGGCCCCGGTCGCGCTGCTCTCGCTCCTGCGCCCGCGCTGGCTGCTGCCCGCCCTCGCCCCCGTCGCCATCAACCTGCTCTCGCAGTTCCCGACGGCGGTGCAGGTGCACTCGCACTACAGCACCCTCGCGGTGCCCTTCGTCATCGTGTCGGCCATCCACGGCGCCGCCTGGATCATGGCCGTCGGCGCCCTCCAGTCCGAGCGCTACGGCCTGCTGGTGGCCGTCGCCGTCTCGGTGTGCAGCGTCACCACGCAGCACCGCGCGGGCGTGCTCCCGGTGCTCGGCCGCCGCTTCCACGCCGCCGACCACCGCGCCGACCGGCGGCAGACCGCGCTCGACGCCATCACCGCGATCGTCCCCCCCGACGCGTCGTTCACCGGGCCCGACTACACGCTCGCGCACTTCGCCGAGCGCACGCGCATCTTCCGCTTCAAGCAGCCGCCCGACCGCGCCGCGGAGTACGTGCTGCTCTCCACCGAGCACCGCAACCTCCACACCGGCACCCAGGAACTCTGGCGCAACGCCGAGGAGGTCACCGTCCGCAACGCCCTGTACTGGCGCCGCTACGGCGTCTGGACGGTGGTCGGCGACTACGTCGTGATGCGCGAACACTGGCCGGTGCGCACCTACGCCCGCGGCCGCTACGTGGAGTTCGGCGCCGACCCGCGGGTGCACGCCGCCCACGCCGACGTCGGCCGCGCGCTCACCATCGCGGGCTACGGGATCACCCCCATCGAGCACGGCAGCCACGTCACGCTGCTGCTCGTGGCCAACGAGCCGTGGCCCTACGACCTCGGCTTCGAGCTCGCGTGGGGCCCGATGCACCCCGTCGTCGACCGGCAGGACCCGGCGCGCACCTACGCCTTCCTCCCCTACGACGGGGTCTTCATGGCGTCCTTCGTGCGGCCCGGCGAGGTCACGCGCACCGAGGTCGACCTGCCCGCCTCGCCCGAAGAACTCCGCGCCCACGGCCTCTGGTTCGGCGCGCGCCGCATCGACGGCTCGCGCCTCGAGGCCGCCTCCCCGCACTGGACCCGCCTGCCCGAATGACCCGCCGC
>JAQBQI010000842.1 GCA_028287085.1 Myxococcaceae bacterium | reverse complement strand
ATCGAGCCCGAAGAGCGCCGCCCCCAGCAGCACGAAGCGCAGCATCGGATGCGCGCGCCACGCTTGGATCACAGCGGTTTTCGTTCGCCCGGCCACTCCGGCGCACGCTATGGTGGGCGGGCCGTGTCCGACAAGTGGTTCGCGCTTTCCGTGACGGTCGCCCTCGCCGCGTGCGAGGCGTCGACCCCGACGCCGCCCGCGCGCGACGCCGCCGTCGACGCTCCCGCCGAGGACGTCTCGCCCGTGGTGGTGCGGCCCGACACCCACGTCGCGTGCCGGCGGCGCAACCCCCTGCGCGAGCCCTTCTTCGGCGACCTGCACGTGCACACCGGGCTGTCCTTCGACGCCGCGAGCTGGGGCACCCGCGCGCGCCCCGCCGACGCCTACCGCTTCGCCCGCGGCGAGGCCGTCGGGCTCGCTCCGTACGACGCCGCCGGCCGCGCCACCCGCACCGCGCGCCTCACCCGCCCGCTCGACTTCACCGCGGTCACCGACCACTCGGAGTTTCTCGCCGAGACCGAGCTCTGCAACACCCCCGGGTCGCCCGTCTACGACTCGCGCACCTGCCGCGAGCAGCGCGAGACCCGCCTCGTCGCCGCCACCGACTACGCGCTCCCGCTGTCGTCGCGCACGCCCGCGCGGCCCGCCATCTGCCGCGAGAACGCCGCGGCCTGCGCCGCGCAGCTGCGCACCGTCTGGGAGGAGACCCAGCAGGCCGCCGAGGACGCGTACGACCGCAGCGACGCCTGCGCCTTCACCAGCTTCGTCGGCTACGAATGGACCGGCTCGCCCGGCGGCAACAACCTCCACCGCAACGTGATCTTCCGCACGGCGAGCGTGCCGCGGTCGCCCACGAGCTACCTCGAAGCCCCGACGCCCGACCGCCTCTGGCGCGCCCTCGAGCGCGACTGCCTCGCGACCGGGACGCCCTGCGACGTGCTGGGCATTCCGCACAACAGCAACCAGTCGGCGGGGCTGATGTTCGCGCTCACCACCGAAGACGGGAGCCCCTACGACGCGGCCTTCGCGGCGCGGCGCGCGCGGCTCGAACCGCTCGTCGAGGTGTACCAGCACAAGGGCGCCTCGGAGTGCATCCCCGGCGCCGCGAGCCTGCTCGCGAGCGAGGACGAGGCGTGCCGCTTCGAGCAGCTCACCCACCCTCCGTGCACGGCGCCGGGCGTGCCGGCGGGCTGCACGCCGCTGTGCTCCGTGGCAGGCGGCATCGGGCTCGCGGGCGCGTGCGTCGAGCCCGCCGACTTCGTGCGCCCCGCCCTGCGCCGCGGGCTCGCGGAGTACCTGCGCACCGGGGCCGACCCCTTCCACCTCGGCTTCGTCGCGAGCACCGACACCCACAACGCCACGCCGGGACTCGTCGACGAGGCCGACTGGCCGGGCCACGCCGCGCGCGGCGACGACACCCCCGAGGGGCGGCTTACCCCGGAAGGTAACGCCCGGCCCATCACGATCCGGCTCAACAGCCCCGGCGGCCTGGCGGTGCTGTGGGCCGAGGAGAACACCCGCGACAGCTTGTTCGGCGCGATGCGGCGGCGCGAGGCCTACGCCACGAGCGGCACCCGCGTGGTGGTGCGCTTCTTCGGGGGGTGGGCGCTGCCCGACGGACTCTGCGACGCGCGCGACCTGGCGGCGCGGGGCTACGCGCTGGGGGTTCCGATGGGGAGCGACCTGCCGGCGCGGCCGGGCGGGGCGGCGGCGCCGGGCTTCGTGGTGAGCGCGCTGCGCGACGCGCTGGGCTCGCCGTTGCAGCGCGTCGAGATCGTGAAGGGCTGGGCCGACGCGAGCGGGACGCACGAGCGGGTGTTCCTCGTCGACGGCGAGGCGGCGGGCGCGACGGTCGACGCGGCGACCTGCGAGGCGCGCGGGACGCCGGGCGCGGCGGCGCGCTGTGGCGTATGGCGCGACCCGGACTTCGACCCGGCCGCGGCGGCCTTCTGGTACGCGCGGGTGCTGGAAGACCCGACGTGCCGCTGGAGCCGGCGGCTGTGCAACGGGCTGCGCGTCGACTGCGCGGCGCTGCCCGCGGGCTCGCCGCTGGCGGCGTGCTGCGACGGCTCGCTCGCCGACACGGTGCAGGAGCGCGCCTGGACCTCGCCGATCTGGTACCTGCCGCCGCGGTGAGGGGCGCCCGTCAGACCAGCTGTCGGATCCGCCGGAAGAGCGCGTTCCAGCGCTGGTAGAGCCCGTCGCCGCCTTCGTAGCGCCAGACGTTCTCCGCGGAGATGTCCGTGCTGTCCTGGAACATCGACGGCGTCGCCGTGACGCGCATCCCGTTCGGCCCGTCGGGCCGCAGCTGCACGGTGAGCTGGATGGTGTACGTGACCGCGACCCCGGACATGACGGAGCCGCTCACGACGCCGTGGATCCGCGTTCCGAGGGGGCGCGGTCGCGTGACGATGGTCGCGCTCTGCGGTCGGGCGTAGGCGATGTCGTAGCCCTCCGCCCTCAGCCCCTCGAGCGTCGCGCGAAACGCCTGCTCCGGCGTCGTGCGGAGATAGATCGACCCGTTCGAGGTGATCTCCTCTTCGGTCAGGTTCGACTCCGAGTAGGAGCCCTCCGAGCGGCGGGACTGCGACGACAGGCCGCTGTAATTGCTGGGCTCGGTGTAGGGCGCGGCGGGCCCGGACACGCAGCCGGGGGCGCCGAGCATCGCCGCGACCGGAGCGGCGCACAGCGCGATCGCGAGGGGAGTCAGGGGCGGGTGGGCGCGTCGCGGCGCGGGGGTTGGTCTGGTCGTCACCCGAAGGTTTCTACACCCGCGGCGTGGGGCCTCTGCAACGCCTCAGCGCGAGGTGCGCGGGGTCGAACGGCGGCCCGGGGCGCGCTCGTCGAAGCGCGGCGGCGGGGCGAGGCGCAGGCCGCCGAGCGCAACCTCGGAGGGATCGGCGAGCGCGGGCGTCACGCCCGGGGGACACGAGGTCGGCGAGACGGAGCGCGGCAGCCCCCACTGCGGGGACGATTCGACGAAGTCGTTCTGCGACAGCAGGTGGTCGTTCGTGCGGTCGGAGTCCAGGGCGGCGAAGTCTTGCGAGCGGTATTCGTGTTCCATGAGTTCAGGCTCCTTCGGCTGGAGCCTTTGCGAAGCCGATGCCAGCCGGCCCGGCGCGACGGAATCGCGGCGGTCTGGCGAGGCTTTCGACGTCGCGTGCCGCGCCGCACACCCTGGCGTCTCGGCCCGACCCTGGCGACGCGTCCATGGTGCGTGCGGGTGCGGCGCGCGAACTTCACCCGGCGAGGGACGCGAGCGCCGCGCGCAGCCGGTCGACCTCCCCGATCAGATCGAGGTGCAGGGCGGGGGCGCCCGCGAGGGTGCCGGTCGCCCCGAGCTCTTCCAGCCGGCGCGCGCACTCGGTCGCCGCCGCCGCGTCGAAGTACGACAGCGAGCCCCGCAGCGCGTGCGCCGTGGTGCGGACGCGGTGCGCGTCGCCGTCGCGCACCGCGGACGCCACGCCCGCGAGCAGCCGCGGGGCCTCCTCGAGGAAGATCGTCGCCACCTCGCGCGCCAGCTCGGAGTCGCCCTCGCAGCGCGCGAGCAGCGCGTCGCGGTCGAACACGGCCGCGGCCCCGGCGGGCGGCGGCGCGGCCGCCCCGACGTCCGCGATCACCCCCTCGATCGTGGCGAGCAGGTCGGCCGCCCGGACGGGCTTCGTCAGGTAGCCGTCCATGCCCGCCGCGAGGCACTCGTCGCGGTCCTTCACCATCGCGTGGGCGGTGAGCGCCACGATGGGCACGCGCCGCCCGGGCTCGCGCCGGCGGATCTCGCGGGTCGCGTCGAGGCCGCTCATCCGCGGCATCTGCACGTCCATCAGCACGACGTCGAAGCGCTCGCCCAGCGCGGCCGTCACGGCGTCCTCGCCGTTCTCGACGAGCACCACGGCGTGCCCGCGGCGCTCCAGGATGCGCGTGACCAGGAGCTGGTTCACGGCGTTGTCCTCGGCCAGGAGCACCCGCAGCCGCCCCGCCACCGCGGGGACCGGCGCGGCCCCGACGGGCGCTTCGTCCGGGGCCCCCGTCCAGTGGAAGGCGCGCTGGATCGCCGCGAGGAGCTCCGACTGCTTGATGGGCTTGGCGAGGTAGACCTCGATGCCGAGGGCCCGGCACCGCGCGGCCTCGTCGGGGCGCATGCCCGACGAGAGCATCATGACGTTCGCGCCGGCGAGCGCCGGGTCGGCCCGGAGGATCTCCGCGAGCGCGAAGCCCCCCATCCCCGGCATGTGCGCGTCGAGGATCACCAGCGGGAAGGCGGCGCCCGCGCGGTGCGCCCGGCGCAGGGCGGACAGGGCGGCCTCGCCCGAGTCGGCCAGCGCGGGCGCGAGCCCCCAGCCCCGCAGCATCTCGCCCAGGATGCGGCGGTTGGTGCCGTTGTCGTCGACGACCAG
>JAQBQI010000805.1 GCA_028287085.1 Myxococcaceae bacterium | reverse complement strand
CCGCGCTCGTCGCGGCGGCGCTCGCGCTGCGGGCGTTGGCGCGGCCCGCGGTGGTGCCCTTCATCTACTTCCAGTTCTGACGGGTCAGTGCGCCGTGTCGGGCCGCGACGTCGGCGGCGCCGCCCGCAGCGTCTGCTCGGGCGCCGTCCCCCGCGCCAGGCTGAAGGCCTCGAGCACCTTCGGCGCCGTCGCGCGCGCGTCGAGCCGGTACGCGGGCTCGACCCGCAGCAGGTCCCGGAACGCGTCGGCCGCGAGGTCGCGCCGGTCGAGCGCCGCGTAGGCCTCGGCCATCCCGCGCAGCACCACCACCCGCTGCGGGCTCGCGAGGTCGTCGTGCCCCAGCAGCCGCCCGCCCAGGGCCACGGCCTCGACGTAGAGCCCGCGCGTGACCAGCTGCTCCAGCGTGGGCAGCTCGCGGTCGACCTGCCGCTGCGCCGAGTGCGCGACGATGAGCGCGGCCTCGGGCGAGTCGGGCGCCACGTCGCGCAGCACCAGGTCGGGCAGCGGGAGGATGAGCACCTGCGCGCGCGCCAGCCGCTGCGACGGCAGGTGGTTGAACTCCGAGATGAACTGCACCAGCGCGCGGTCGCCGTAGAAGCGCCGCGCGACCTCGAACATCGGCTCCTCGGCGCCGACGACATACCGCAGCAGGTAAGGCAGGCGGATCACCGCGCCGACGCTCGGCGGCACGTTGAAGGCCCCGCCGTTGATGCGCGCGAGGTAGGGCCCGCGGCTGGCGTCGCCGAGGTGACGCACCGCGAGGCGCTCCCAGGTCTCGCCCGCGTTCACGCGGTGGTACCCGACGCTCGGGATCGTGAGGTGCACGCCCGTCGCGATGGCCGGCGTCGCCTGGAGGTGGATGAAGTTCGCCGCGACCACCACGGGCTCGAGCGCCGCGTTGCCGTAGTAGCGCTCCGCGATCGCCGCGAAGGTCTCGCCGCGCGCGTAGACGTGCACCACGTCGGCGAGCGCCGCGCGCGCCGCGCCCAGCAGCGCGAGGGCGAGGGCGAGGGCGAGGGGGCTAGCGCGCATCGCCGGGCTCCTCGGCGCGGGGGCGCAGGTCGACGTCGATCCAGACGGTCTGCGCCGGGCTCACCTGCACGGCGCGGTCTTCGGTGACGTAGCCCGGGTTGCGCAGCCGCACGAAGTGCTGCCCCGGCGCGAGCGGGATCGACCGGCTCATCGGCGTCGTGTCGACCACCGTGCCGTCGACCACCACCTCGGCCCACGGGCGCGCGAGCACCCGCAGCTCGCCCGTCCCCGCGGCGCCCGCGGGGCGCGGTCCGATCGAGGCCGTCGGGTCCTGCTCGCGGCCGCGCGAGAGCTCCAGCGCGCCGAGGGCGCCCAGCGCGAGGCCCAGCGCCGCGAGCTGCCCGGCCACCACCTGCCGCATCGGGTGGTACTTCGGCGGCGCCTTCGACCACGCGCCCGCCATCGGCCCCAACGCGTCGCGCACCTCGCGCTCGTCGATGAGCCCGCACTCGCGCAGGTAGCCCACCAGCCGCGCCTCGTGCGAGATCACCCCGCGCCGCGCGAGGTGCTCGTTGAGGTCGTCGCAGAGGCTGCCCGTGCTCGGGTAGCGGTACTTCGGGTTCTTCTCGAGGCAGCGCGCCAGGATGCGCTCGAGCGTCGTCGGCACCTCCGGGCGCAGCCGCCGCGGCGAGGCGTAGCGGTCGAGCCGGATCTTCTGCATCACCGTGCGCCCCGGGTCTTCCTCGAAGGGGCGGCGGCCGGTGAGGGCCTCGTAGAGCACGATGCCGAAGGAGAAGAGGTCGCTGCGGAAATCCATCCGGTCGCCGAGCACCTGCTCGGGGCTCATGTACGCGGGCGTGCCGACCACGCCGAGGCGGTCGTCGGCGGCCTCGTTGACGTCGCGCGCGAGGCCGAAGTCGGCGAGCTTCACCTCGCCGCGCCGCGAGATCAGCACGTTGCCGGGCTTCAGGTCGCGGTGCACGATGCCGCGCAGGTGGGCGTACTCCAGGGCCCGCGCCACCTTGAGCGCGATGATGGCGGCGACGTCGGCCGCGAGCACCGTGCGCGGCGCCCGCAGCGCGGCGAGGGTGGGGCCCTCGATGAGCTCCATCACCAGGTAGGGCCGGCCGTCGTCGGTTCGGCCCACGTCGATGATCTGCGGGATGTTCTGGTGCGCGAGCGAGGCGAGCAGGGCGCCCTCGCGCTCGAAGCGGCGGCCGAGCGGCGAGGTGGGGGCGACCGAGGCCTTGAGCACCTTCACCGCGACGGCGCGCTCGAGCGAGCGCTGCGTGCCGCGGTAGACCTCCGAGAGGGTGCCCTCGCCGATGCGCTCGGCGAGGCGCACGCCGTCCGCGCCGAGGCGGAGCGTGGTGTCGCTCAACGGGCCGGGCGCACCGCCGTGGGGGCGCGGCCCCGGGCTCATTCGCTACAGGCCTCGCGCGGCAGCCGGCGGACGGCCTCGAGGCGGGTGGGGGCCTGCGCGCCCGCGGGCGTGCGGCCGTGGCGCTCGATGAGCAGCCGCAGCGTGCGCTGGGCCTGGGTGCACATCCGCAGGTTGGTGAAGGCCTCGGCCAGGGTGGCGAGCGCGTCGGGCACGGCGTCGCCGGCGGGGTAGGCCTGCATCAAGCGGTTGAGCTCCTGCACGGCGGTGGCGGCGCGGTTCTCGGCGAGCTGGGCGCGGGCGACGAGCAGCACGGCGTCGTCGGCCAGCGGGTCGGTCGCCGCGCGGGTCACGAGGGCCTGCGCGAGGAAGCGCGCCCGGGGGTAGTCGCGCGCGTCGAAGGCCTGCCGCGCCAGCGTCAGCAGCGCCGGGTTCTCGGCCGGAACCTGCGACGGGTCGACCATCGGCGCGATGCCCAGGCGGCGCTCGACGGCCTCGACGCGGGTGGCGACCTGGGTGCGCGCCTGCGAGCCCTCGTCGAGCGAGTGGCGCAGCTCTTCGAGGGTGCCCGTGAGGCCGCGGATGCGCTCCTCGAAGGACTCCATGCGGGCGCCGAGGTCGGCGGTGTTGCGGGTCTGGGTGCGGGCCTGCTCGAGCTGCTCGTTGAGGGTGCGCACCTGGGCGGTGGCGCGCTCGACGGCCTCGTTGAGCTGCGCGCGGCGCTGCTGGTCGTTGGTCTCGAGCGAGCGCACGCGGCCCTCCATCGCGGCGAAGCGGCCGCTGGAGACGCAGCCGGCGAGGGGGGCGAGCGCGAGGGCGAGGGTGAGCCCGAGGCGCACCGGGAGGGGGCCGCGCACGGGGGTCACTGCCTCAGCCGGAAGTCGACGCGCCGGTCGCGGCGCATGCCCTCGTCGTCGGTGCCCGTGGCGCCCTCGGAGCCCTCCGACGAGACGCCCAGCCGGTCGGGGAGCACGCCGAGGTTCATCATGTACTGGCGCACCACGCGGGCCCGCCGCTCGCCGAGGGCGAGGTTGTACTCGGTGGTGCCGCGGCTGTCGCAGCGGCCGATGAGGGTGTAGCGGCTGCCGGCCTCGCGGCGCAGGCACTCGGCGTCGCGGGCGAGCAGCTCGCGGGCGGCCGAGGTGAGGGTGTTGTCGTCGAAGTCGAAGTAGGGCGCCTCGAGCTGGCACTGCGGGCCGCGGTTGTCGGTCGGGTCGGCGTCTTCGGTGGCGTCGGCGACGCAGCGGCCGACCTCGCAGTGGCGGGCGGCGCCGCAGCCGCGGGCGGCGTCGCACTCGGGGCGCGCCACGCAGCGGTGCTCGGTGCACACCTGGCCGCTGAGGCAGTCGTTGTCGCCGTCGCAGGCGTTGACGCCGTCGACGCAGCGGCCGCGCAGGCAGGTCTGCTCGGCCCCGCAGTCGGCGCCGCTGCGGCACTGCTGGCAGTGGCGCTGCACGCAGAACTCGTGGTGCCCGTCGCGCTGGCAGTGCCGGTCGTTCTCGCAGTTGGGATAGTCGGGGCTGGTGCAGCCACCCCCCAGCGCGCCGAGCGCGGCGACCCGCACCAGCCAGGTCAGGGCCGACCACGCGGCGTTGTGCTTCGAGCGACCGTCAGCCACCACCAGATACCTCCTTCGGAACCGCTGCGGGGGTTAGTCTTGTTCACGGCGGCTTGTCAACGTCCCGCCGTTCCGCTAGCGAGACGACGGCCACACCATGACGTCAACGCCCCCCGGTCCGTGGCTCGATCGCGAGAAGGCCGCGCGCATCCTCCGGCTCGCCGCGCCGGTCATCCTCGCGATGCTCACCCAGACCGGCGTGAACATCGTCGACACCTACTTCATCGGCCAGCTCCCGCGGGGGGTGGCCTCCGACGGCCAGGCGGCGCTCACGCCGTCGCTGATGTTCCTGTGGGCGGTGGGCGGCTTCCTCTCCTCGATCAGCGTCGGCACCCTGGCCACCACCGCCCGCCGCTTCGGCGAGGGCAAGGCGCTCGAGGCCGGCGCGGTGCTCCCCAACGCCGCCGTGGTCGCCATCGTCGGCGGCGTCGTGGGCACGGTGGTCGGGTGGCTCGCGCTCCCGTGGGCCTTCTCGCTGCTCGTCGACAACCCCAACGTGGTGGCCCTCGGCGTGGGCTACGCGCGCTGGCGCTTCTTCGGCATCGCCTCGATGGCCGCGACGGCCGCCTACAAGAGCTTCTACGACGGCGTCGGCAAGACCCACCTGCACCTGTACGCCGCCCTCGCGATGAACGTCGTCAACGGGCTCCTGTGCTGGGTGCTCATCTTCGGCCGCTACGGCGCGCCGAGGATGGGCGTCTCCGGCGCGGGCGTCGCCGCCTGCGTCTCCTCGTGGATCGGCCTGCTCGTGATGGTGCTCTTCTCGCTCCGCCGCGAGGACCGCGCCCGGTACGACTTCTACCGCAAGGCGGTGCTCTCCTGGACGCTGATGAAGCAGCTCCTGAAGCTCTCGGTGCCCGGCGGCGTGGCGACGGCGGCGGTGATGGCGGGGTTCCTCCTGTTCACGCGGGTGGTGGCGTCGATCGACCGCGACGCGATGCTGGCGGGCGCGACGGCCAGCTTCAACGGCACGGCGACCACGATCATCATCGAGGTGCTGAGCATGACCTTCGTGTCGTGCCTCGCCTTCGGCACGGCCACCGCCACGCTGGTCGGCCAGAGCATGGGCCGCAACGACCCCGACCTCGCCGAGCGCTACGCGTGGACCAGCGTGAAGCTCGCGGTGCTGATCTTCGGCGCGATGGGGCTGCTGATGTTCGCGTACCCCGCGGCCGTGCTCGGGGCCTTCTCGAAGGAGGCGCCGGTCATCGCCGTCGGCGTCGTCCCGATGAAGATCATGGCCCTGATGGGCCCGGTGATCGCGACGGCGATGATCCTGACGCAGGCGCTCTTCGGGGCGGGCGAGACGCGCTTCGTGATGATCGCCGAGCTCGGGCTGCACTTCTTCTGCCTGGTGCCGCTGGCGTGGCTGCTGGGCAAGGCGCTGGGCCTCGGGCTCGTCGGCGTGTGGCTGGCCGCGGCGGTCTACGGCGTCGCGCTGGCCTTACTCATGGGGGTAAAGTTCAGCCGCGGCGGGTGGAAGAAGCTCACGGTGTGATCCAGGGCTTCGGGGCGAGCGAGTCGCGCTCGCGCCCGAGGTCGACCCTCGGGTCGACGAGCCTCCGGGCGGGGCGGCCGTTGAGCGACGCGAAGGCCTCGGCGGTGACCACCACGCCGGGGTGACCGCGGCGGGCGAAGTCGTCGCGCACCATCCCGGCGGCCTGCACGATCATGTCGGGCACGGGCGCCATCATCCGCGCCTGGAGCGGCGTCAGGAAGTCCCGGGGCGAGACGGTCCAGCGCTGGCCGGTGCGGGGGTCGCGCACGCGAAACTCCACGTCGCCGGACTTCTCGACGAGCATGACGTGCCACGCGAGGCGGAAGCCCTGCTCGTTCCAGCAGACGTCGCCGGGGTAGAGCAGGTGCCGCCAGGGGAGCACCAACTGCACGATCAGGTGCAGCGCGGCGAGGGGGAGGGCTCGTCACCCACCGCCGCGGCCACGACGGCTCGAAGAACACCGTCGTGCAGACGATCATCACCCACGGGAACATCCCGATGTTGAAGAGCGACCAGGTGAGCGCGTGGAAGGCGACGACCGCGGCGTAGGCCGCCGGGCGCGTGCGGCGGTGGCAGAGCGCGAAGGCGACGAAGAGGTCGAAGCAGAGCCCCGCGTAGCTGAACGCGAAGGCCGTCGCGCGGTGGCGGAAGAGCGCGCCGAGCAGCGGGAGGTCGGTGCGCGCGAGCAGCCAGGTGTGCAGCGGCTCGGCCCGCCAGAGCCAGTCGGGGCGCAGCTTCGCGAGGCCCGCGAACACGTACACCACGCCGAGCTGCGCGCGGACGAACCAGACCATCCACGTCGGGATGGTGGCGCGCGCGCGCGACGGGTCGCGCCGCGCGTCGAGGGAGAGCGCCGCGCCCGCCGGGAGCAGCGCGAGCCAGAACGCGAGCAGCGAGACCAGGTAGTAGTGGTTGAGGTAGTTGGTCTTATCGAGCAGCTCGACGTAGGTGAACGCGAGCGCGAAGGCGAGGGCGCTCGCGCGGGTGCGCCAGCCGAGCGCGAGGCCGAGCGCCGCGGCGCCCATCAGCGCGAAGACGGCGTACATGCCGGCGGCCGGCAGCGGGCGCACCCAGCCGAAGCCCACGTAGGGGAAGTAGTGGCGGGGGGTGACGTAGAGGGCGGCGATCCAGCCGCGCGCGGCGAAGCGCACCACGCCCGCGAACATCATCAGCCCGAAGAGCGCGCGGAAGGCCGCGAGCGAGGCGACGTCGACGGGCGCTTCGAGCCGGGCGCGCAGACGGCGGAGCATCGCCGCGCGGTCAGTCGCCGTCGTTGCTGTTGAACGCGATGGTCACGCCGCAGGTGTTCGCGAGGTCGACGCGAACCAGCCGCTTCAGGCGCCCGAGCTCGGTGACGGCGGCGTCGACCAGCGCGCGCTGCTCGGTGACCGCGCGCTGGAGCGGCAGCGTGATCGCGCGGACGCTCGCCTCGGAGGCGTCGAGCTCGGCGCGGATGCTGCGGTCGAGCGAGGTGCTGCGCGCCGCGACCATGCTGGCGAGGCCGAGCCCGCTGTGGCCGAGGTAGGTCCCGAGGTAGAGGGCGCGCACGCCGCGCAGGCCCGCGGAGACCTCGGCGACCGAGGCCCCGCTCAGCGCCGACTCGACGCGCTCGGGCTGCGCGACGCCGCCGTTGCGCGAGCCGGCGGGCGTGCTCAGCCGCGACACCTGCAGGGTCTCGAGCGCGTTGCTCACCTGGTTCACGAGCAGGTCGACGCCCTCGCGCGTGGTGCCGATGCTCGACCCCTGCCCGGCGGTGGCGAGGGTGCGCGCGTAGCCGCCGCCCGTCGGCTGCCACGCGGCGAGGTAGGCCTGCGAGGCGCGGTCGACGTGCGCCGTCACGGCCGCGAGGTACTGGCACCGCCGCGAGGGGTTGGCCCCGTCGCGCAGCGCCGCCACGATGGCGGCCGGGTCGCGCGCCGGGTCGAAGAGGACGACCTCCACGCCCGCCAGCCCGCGCCGGTTGCTGCCCAGGCTGTCGACCGCGTCGGCGGTCAGCGGGCCGGCGCCGGCGATCACCGCCTCGACGTCGGCCGGGAGCACGGGCGACCAGTCGACGACGCCCTGCATGTGCAGCGTCTCGTAGGGGCCCGCCTGGTAGATCTGCGCCTCCTTCCAGAAGATGCGCGCCGCCCGCCAGGCCGCGCGGGTCTCCTCCAGCGCGTCGAGCCCGGGGCTCGCGCAGAGGCCCTCCGCCGCCACCGCGAGCCCGTGCGCCGCCACGGCGTACTGCTGCACGCCGGGCACGATCACGTTGTCGGCGAGGTCGCGCAGCATGGCGTTGCGGTCGACGTCGGCGGCCGCGTCGTCGGAGCAGGCGGCGAGCAGCGCGAGCGCGGAGGCGAGCACGAGGGGGTTACGCATCGCGTTCAGAGGGACTCCAGGAAGCGGACGAGGGCGGCGCGATCGGCCGCGGAGAGCTGCGCGAAGCGGTCGCGCGAGGCCTGCGCCTCGCCCCCATGCCACAGGATGGCCTCGACGAGCGAGCGCGCGCGCCCGTCGTGGAGGAAGAAGGTGTGACGGTTGACGGTCTGCACGAGGCCGATGCCCCAGAGCGGCGGGGTGCGCCACTCCTGGCCGTCGGCGAGGAAGTCGGGCCGGCCGTCGGCGAGGCCCGCGCCCATGTCGTGCAGCAGCAGGTCGGTGTACGGGTGGAAGGTCTGCCCCGCGAGCTCGGGCAGCACGGCGCGCTCGCCGGTGCGCAGGGTCGGCGCGTGGCAGGCGGTGCAGCCCGCGGAATCGAAGAGGTCGGCCCCGCGGAGGGCGGTCGCGTCGTCGGCGTGGCGCCGCGCGGGCACCGCGAGGGTCTGCGTGTAGAGGGTGACCGCGGCGAGCTTCTCGGCGTCGATCTCCGGGGCGCCGCCGCTGGGCGCCGCGCGGCAGGCGGGCTGCGCCTCGGGGCAGTTCTGGTCGGGGAAGAGCTCGGAGGTGACGCCGAGGTCGCCGACGAAGGCGCCGGCGTTCTGCTGCTCGAGCGAGGGCTGGTTGGCCTTCCAGCCGAAGCGGCCGAGCACGGTGCGCGCGAGCCGCACCGACCACACGCGGTTGGGCCGGCCGGAGACGCCGTCGTGGTCGCGGTCGTCGGGGTCGGCCCGCGCGAGGAGCTCGTCCTCGGCGACGGACTCGAGCAGCCCGAGGCCGAAGTTGGCCGGCGCCACGCGGGCCGAGAGCATCACGTCGGCGCGCATCGGCCCGAACGCGAGGCCCTCGAAGGTGTACGTGGGCGCGCGGAGGCTGTAGGCGGTGCCGTCGGCGAGGCGCCCCGGCTGCTCGGCGTAGCGCACGACGGCGCGGCCCTCGCCGGGGACGCCGAGCACCGCGCGGTGGTTGAACTGCCCGCCGTAGGTGGGCTCGTCGACGCTCCCGCCGTGGGCGTCGGCGCCCGGGACGCTCAGCCGGATGAGCAGCCCCTCGAAGGCCTCGTCGTCGGCCAGCGGGGGGCGGCCGCGGCCGTCCTTGAAGTGGCAGCCCGAGCACGAGCTCGCGTTGAAGGTGGGGCCGAGCCCGTCGCGCCCCTCGGTCGACGAGGGCGCGGTCACCCAGTTGGAGTTGAAGAACGAGTTGCCCACGAAGAACTGGTTCATGCGCGCCGGGTCGATGCCCGGCGCCGTGCGCGAGTAGGCGTCGCGCGTCGTGTCCACGACCGTGGTGTCGCCCCCCGACATGATGTCGGCCTTCCACGCCGACGCCGGGTCGCCGGGGTCGCCGCCGCAGTGCGGCAGCGCGGCGCCCGCGGCGAGCGAGGCGAGCGGCAGCGCGAGGCGCCACCCGGTCGAGGGGGAGGTCACGCTCAGCCCTCCAGGTTGAGCCGCAGGCCGAGCCGCGTGGCGACCTGCACCACCGAGTCGCGCACCTGCCGCAGCGACGCGATGCCCCGCGCGATGGCCACGCGCCCGGCCGAGGCGTTGTCGCCCTGGATCGCCTGGTCGAAGGGCGCGGGGATCGCGCGGATCGCGTCGATGCTGGCCTGGAGCTGCTCGCGCAGGCGCTGGTCGAGGGCCGCGTCGCGGGCGCGCACGAGGTCGTCGAGGCCCGGCCCGTCGACCGCGCCGTAGCGGCCCAGGTAGACGTTCTGGAGGCCGATGGCGTTGTTGAGCAGGTCGTTGGTGGTGGTGTCGCTGAAGCAGGAGTGCTCGTCCTCCTGGTCGCGCTTCTCGTACGCGACGCTCATGCGCTCGCCCGAGAGCTCGACCCCGGCGAGCGCCCCGACGCCGCGGAGCATGAAGCTCATCGCCTGGTTGGGGTCGGCGCCCCAGGTCGCGGCGTAGTTGCCCGCGACGCCCGGCGCCCACGCGTCGCGCACCGTCGTGAGGTCGGCGACGAGCTGGTCGGTCACCGCGCGCAGGTAGTCGCGCCGGCGCTCGGGGTTGCCCCCGGTGCTCCCCGCGCCGACCACGAAGTCGGTGTACGGCCGCGCGCCCGGGCCCGTCGCGCTGAGGTCCTGCCCCCAGAGCAGGAACTCCACCGCGTGCCAGCCCGACGCGATGTTGGTCTCGCCGCCGTCCTCGTTGAGCGCCACGATCGCGGCGCCCGTGATGGTCGGCAGCCGCGCCGGCTGGTGGATGAGCCCCGCGTCGGCGCGGCCCTCGACGTAGTCGACGAAGCTCTCGTCCATGGGCCAGGCGTTCATGCGCCCCTCCAGGTTGCCCCGCGCCTCGTCGTCGATGGGCCCGCCGTAGAACCTGAACGCGTCGGTCTGGTCGTAGGGCACCCGCGCCGCCACCCAGGCCTCGCGCGCCGCCGCCAGCGTCGCCGCCGACGGCGTCGCGAGCAGCGCGGTCACGGCGGCCTGCA
>JAQBQI010000755.1 GCA_028287085.1 Myxococcaceae bacterium | reverse complement strand
AGCCGCCGCCCGCGCACGCGCCCGTCGACGCGATGCACGCCGCGGGCGGGCGGCAGCGTCCGCTCACGCACAAGAGCGCGCCGCAGCAATCGGCCCCGTCGGGCCGCGCGCAGGTCGCGCCGTCGTTGCCGCAACACACGCGGCCGAGGGTGGTGGTTCCGCACGCGAGCCCGGTGCAGCAGCCGCCGCCCGCGCACGCGCCCGTCGACGCGATGCACGCCACGGGAGCGCGGCAGCGGCCGGCGTCGCAGAGCAGCTCGCCGCAGCAGTCGGCGCCGTCGGGGCGGGTGCAGGCGGCGCCCTCGTTGCCGCAGCAGACGCGGCCGAGGGTCGTCGCGTCGCACGCCAGCGGCGCGCAGCACTGCGACGCGCTCGCGCACGCCTGCGTGGCCGGGAGGCAGGCCACGGCGACGTCTGGCGCGCCGGCGTCGATGGCCGGGGCCGCGTCGCGCGCGGCAGCGTCGATGGGCGACGCGCCGTCGATCGGCGACGCGTCTTCCCGCGCGTCGCGGACGTCCAGGGGCGCGTCGGAGTCCGGACGCCGCGCGGCGTCGGGGGTGTCGGAGGGGGCGTCGTCGGGGGCGTCGGGGGCGTCGCCGCCATCCAGCGTGCCGAGGTCCTCGCCGGCGCAGCCGAGCAGACCGAGGAGCGCCACGCACGCGGCCGCACCGATCGATCGTCGCAGGCGGGCGGGCGTCGGGTTCGGGGCCGTCATCGCGTCGGGGTCGCTTGGGGAGGGCATTCGCGCGGGCTTAGCAGGCGCGGGGCCCGATCGCATCTGCGCTGCAATCGCCAGCAGCTGCCGCGGGCGCCGCGCCGGAGCCCCGCAGCGCCGACGTCACACGGTCCGCCGGCCCCACTCCTCGCTCAACGCCTATTACCAGATCGGCAGAGGGCCCCGCCGCCTACCGCTCCTCATCACTCCCGCGCGGGTACGGTGTGCAGTCCGGCGCGCACGCCTTCGTACACGGCGCGCATCCGCGCGAGGTCGGCCGGGTGCGTCGTTGCCAGGTTGGTGCGCTCGCCCGGATCGTCCGCCAGGTGGTACAGCTCGAAGCGGCCGACGCCGCGCTCCAGCAGCTTCCAGCCGTCGGCGATGACCCCGCGGCGCAGGCTGTTGTACGGGCCTTCGGGCAGCTCCAGGTAGATCGGCCGCGCGGGGGCCTCGACGCCGCGCAGGTCGCCCATCAGGCTCTCTCCCGACATCGCATCCGCCGCGCCCTCGGCCGGGCGCTCGAGGTTCAATAGACTCAAGAGCGTGGGCGCGAG
The DNA here is from genome assembly GCA_028287085.1 of Myxococcaceae bacterium. Taxonomy (GTDB): domain Bacteria; phylum Myxococcota_A; class Polyangia; order Polyangiales; genus SCUS01. The sequence continues at coordinate 1,607 of JAQBQI010000755.1, read as the reverse complement.
GTCGATCTGGCTGCGCGGCGTACTCACGTGTCGCGGCGCCACGCCCGGCACGTAGACCATCAACGGAACCCGCACCAGCTCTTCCCACAACTCGACGCCGTGCCACGACATGCCGTGCTCGGCGAAGGCCTCGCCGTGGTCGGCCGTCACCACCACCGCGGTGTGTTGTGCGATGTCACCGGGCAGCGCCGCGAGGGCCGCGAGCAGCCGGCCCACCTGCGCGTCGGTGAACATCACCTCGCGGAAGTACTTCGCCCGCTCGCCCCGCCCGAACAAGGGCAGCTCGGGGTGGTCGACGTAGAGCTTGTGCGGATCGAAGAAGTGCGCCCACACGAGGAATCGCCCCGGGGTCTGGGCGGTCTGTTGCAACAAGGCAATCGCGCGGTCGGCGACGTGGTCGTCGGCGGCGCGGGTCTCCTGCTCGCCGGAGGGCTGGGCGCTCATGTCCCAGGTGTCCATTCCCTGGGTGAGCCCGAAGCGGGGTTCGAAGTAGAAGTGCGACGCGGCCCCGACGGTGCGGAAACCGGCCAGCCTGGCGCGCTCGGCGAGGAAGACGTTGGCGGCGAGGTAGCGGGTGAAGTGCTGGGCGTCGCGCGGGCACTCGGTGGGGTAGCGCCCGGTCCAGAGCGGACCGATCGCGCGGCCGGTGTACGAGCTGATGGCGTAGGCGTGGTCGAAGACCACCGAGCGGGCCGCGAGCGCGTCGAGGTTGGGCGAGATCGGGTTGGGGTTGCCGGCGTAGTGGAGGTCCCAGCGGAGGGTGTCCACCGTGACGAGGACGATGTTGTCGATGCGCGGGAGGGCCGGCGCGGTGGGCGAGACGGTGGGCTCGGCGACCCGCGCGCGCGCCGCCGGGACGGGGGCGTCGCGGCCCGAGCAGTCCTCGTCGACGCGGTTGCCCGGGAGGTCGGTGGCGCCGGGGTTGATCGCCGCGTTGCGGTCGTCGCAGTCGCCGCCGCCGAAGCGCCGCGCGAAGCCGTCGCGGTCGCCGTCGGTGCGCTTGCGCAGGAAGCGCAGCACCGCGCGCGGGAGCGTCGGCCGGGCGTCGATGTCGACCGCCACCGCGCTGCGCTCGAAGCGCGTCGCGTCGAAGCCGAGGGCGGCGACGGAGAGGGCGGCGGCGAGCGCGAGGGCGGGCAGCGCGGCGCGACGGACGAGCGCACAGAAGAGCGCCGCGAGCGCGGCGATGGCGCCGAGCTGGAGCACCGGGGTGAGGTCGAGCTCGGGCTTCTTCAGCACGCCGAAGCCCGAGAGCAGGAGGGCGGCGCGGGTGAAGGTTCCGTCGGGGTTGCCCCAGTAGACGCCGTGGGCGATGGCGGCGATCGCGAGGGCCGCGCCCAGGACGGCGGCGCCGCCGAGCACCGTCGCGACGGGGCGGTCGGCGGGGACGCGCGGCGCGGCGAGGCGCACCGCGAGGGCGAGCGCGGCGGCGGCGCCGAGCGTGAGCGCCAGCAGCGCAAAGGACTGCGCGAAGGCCGCGAGGCCGACGTGGTGGTAGGCCGTGAGGAAGTGGCGACCCGCGAGGGCGACGAGGCCCATCCAGAGCACGGCGGCGGGGGGGCCGAGCGCGAGCAGGGCGGCGGTCGTCGCGAGGCGCGGGGCGAGCG
>JAQBQI010000703.1 GCA_028287085.1 Myxococcaceae bacterium | reverse complement strand
CGGGCGGCGCGGCGGGCTCGGCCGGGGCGGCGCCGTCCGCGGCGGGCGCGGAGTCGTCGGCGGGGGCGATGAGGTCGTCGACCTGCGCGAGGTAGCGGCGCGCGCGGCGCTTGGCGATCTGGTTGGCGAGGCGCTGCTCGGGCATCACGTCGCCGGCGTCGATGACCTCCTGGAGGAGGCGGGTGTACAGCGCGCGGTCTTGCACCATCACGGCGTACACGCGGGCCATCATGACCTTGTACGTGAGGAAGTTGCCGCCGGTGCGCGCGATGGCCGTCTCGAACATCTCGCGCGCCCGCACCGGGTCGCCGCCGAGGGAGGCCGACGTGCGGGCGTAGTACGAGCCCATCGCGACGTAGGGCGCGTAGTTGTTGAAGGTCGGGTCGAGCGCGAACACCCGCTCGAAGCAGGCGATGGCGAAGGGCAGGTCGGCCAGCACGTCGGGGTCTTCCTTGTTCAGGGAGATGTGCCGCGCCCAGTTGTAGCCGAGCCAGAAGACCATGCCGGCCTGCTCCTGGTCGTCGAACTGCTGGAGGTAGGCGCGCCACGCGTCGATGCCGCGGCCGACGGCCCCGCGGGCGCCGCCGTCGCCGTCCTCTTCGAGGGTGAGCGAGTCGAAGCCGACCTCCTTGCCGCGCAGGTACGCGAGGGTCGCGCGGTGGCGGTAGTACTCGATGCGCGCCTCGTCGTCGGCGACCTCGGCCTCCTCCATGCGGTCTTCGAGGAAGCCGAAGCCGAAGGAGCCGATCGCGCGCATCAGGTTGCCGCGCAGCAGCTGGTTCTGCGGGATGACCAGCAGGAGACCTTCCATCTGCGTGATGGCGTACGGCAGCGCGGCTTCCGCGGTGGCCGGGTCGCTGAAGGCCTGCATGGCCGGCGACGCCTGGTTCATGATCTTCGCGGTCGAATTCGCCGCGAGCCTGGCAAGACACCCCGTCTGCCCGAGCGCGAGTGCCGCGACCAGGAACCCCGTATGAAAACGTCGCATGGCGAATGGGGTTAGTCCCATCGCACGGTCGGTGTCAACGACCGTGAACGAGGGTTGTGTACGGGGGCGCCGCGGTGGTGTGCTACGGGACCTACGGCTTGCGCGGGGCCCTCATCGCCAGCGCGCCCTCCACGCCATGCCCCTCCCCCCGACCCGCCGCCACGCCCTGCTCCTCGGCCTCGCCCTCGCGCTCACCGCCGCCCCCGCCGCGCGGGCCACCACGCTGGTGGCGCGGCCCCTCGACGCGATGATCCGCGAGGCCGACGCCGTGGCGCTGGTGACGACCCCCGACGCCGTCGCCGCGCGCGCCCGCTGGGTCGACGGGCGCATCGTCACCGACGTCGAGGTGTCGGTGGTCGAGGCCCTGCGCGGCGACCTCGCGGTGGGCCCCCTCACGCTGCGCCTGCCGGGCGGCACCGTCGGCAACATCACCCAGCGCCTCCCCGGCGCCCCCGCCTTCGCGCCGGGCGGCACCTGGGTGGTGCTGCTGCACCGCACGGCCGACGGCGCGTACACGGTCTTCGACCTCTGCCTGGGGCAGCTGCCCATCACGCTCGACCCGGCGACCCGCGACGCCCTCGTGCGCCCCGCCCCCGCCGCCGACGTCACCCTCATCGCCGACCCCCGCGCCGTCGCCAGCGCCGCCTCCGCGCTGCCCGAGATCCCCGCCGCGGGGATGCGCTTCGACCGCTTCGCCGCGCTCGTGCGCGCGCTGCCGCGCTGAGCACCCCGTGCGCGCCGCCCCGCTCCTCCTCGCGCTCGCCTCGTGCCTCGCCCCTGCGGCCGCCGGCGCCTGGTGCCGCACCACCACCTGCGCGGCGCAGCCCGACCCCACGATGTGCCCCGCGTGCGGCAGCCCCATCGCGTGGCAGCGCCCGTGCACCGCCCTGCGCGTCGACGCGCGGGTGCTCCCCCCCACGCTCACCGCGGCCGCCTTCCACGGCCACGTCGCCGACGCGGCGCGCGCGTGGTCGTCCTTCGCCTGCGCGGGCGGCGGGCGCGGCCCCGCCTTCGCGATGACCGTGCTCGACGACCTCAACGCCCGCGTGGGCTACTTCGAGGGCGCCCCCAACGTGAACACGGTGACCTTCCGCGACCACTGGTCCGACGACGCGTTTCACGCGCCCGACGCGGCGGCGATCACCATCGTGACCTTCACCTCGGCGGGGGCGTTCATCGTCGACGCCGACACCGAGCTCAACCTCCGCGCGCCCGCCAACCCGCGCGGCTTCGTCTTCGCCACGGACGGCTCCGCCGCCGCCGCCGACCTGCCCACCATCGTGACCCACGAGCTCGGGCACACCCAGGGACTCGCCCACTCGGCCGAGCGCGCCGCCGTGATGTGGTACTCCGCCGGCCGCGGCGAGCTGCGGCGCACGCCCACCGACGACGACCGCGCGGGGCTCTGCGCGATCTATCCCCCGCGAGTGACGGAGGCCTGCGCGCCCGACCCGGGGCTGCTCACCTACGGCGGCGACGGGCTCTCGTGCGCGGCGGCGCCGCGCGGCGGGAAGGGCGGTGGGTGGGGGTTGTTGGCGCTGGCCGCGCTGGCGGGGGTGGGACGGCGGAGGCGACGCGCGTCGTAGACGCGGCCGGGGTCAGGCGACGGGCGCCGGCTCGGGCGCTTCGGGCGCGGGGCTCGACGTGCGCGCCGCCGACCAGAGGGGCGGAACCTTCGCGTCGGCGTCGCGGGTGCCGAAGCACACGACGGCGGCGACGCGCAGCTGCTCATAGCGCCGCGCGAGAAGGGTGACGAGGCGGTCGCGGTCGAGGGCCTCGGGGGTGCGGCCGGAGGGGGCGACCGGAACGCCCTTGGTCGGCTTGATCGCCTGCACGAGCCAGGCACCCTTCTCGGCGAGCGCCTTGAAGTGCGCGGCGGCGAAGGGATGCTTGCCCGCGAGGGCGCCGTCGAACTCGCGGAAGAGGGCGACGAGGGCGACGGCGTCGCGGGCCTCGTCGAGCCGGCCGCTGCCCCGGCGGATGGCGCGGACCCGACCGGCGGGGACGAGCTCGAGGGCGACGGCGCAGTCGAGGTAGGCGAGCGCCGCGACGCGCAGCGGGCGGATGGACGCGAGCGTGGCGTCGATCTCGCGGGCGGAGGGCACGACGGCGGGGATGCGGTCGGTGGCGTGCACGACCGCGAGCGCGAGCGCCGGGAGCTCGGCGAGCGCGACGACGTCGACCGCCGTGAGCTGGCGGGCGACGTCGGGGAGTCGCGCGGTCATCACCGACATCGCGCGGAGGACGTTGTGGTGCGCGACCGCGACGTCCTGCCGGAAGACGACGCCGTCGGCGAGCACGACGCCGTCGGCGAGCGGGAGAAAGTGCGCGAAGGCGCGGGCGGAGTCGGTGGTGCGGAAGGCCTTGGAGAGAATGGCTTCGAGCTTCATGGAGACCTCGGAGCGCGCCGGAGGATCGATGATGGGTCGGGGAGGTTCCGGGGCGCGAGAGCTTGTCGGGAGGGGCGTCGGGGGAGGTTGCGGAGGCGCGAAAAGAAAATGCGATGACGCGCCTGGGGGGTAACCGCGGTGCGAGCGATGACGCGCCGCCCCAGGAGGCAACGGGTCACGGGTCGAGCCGTCGTTGGGTGGGTCGACTGGCAACGGACCACGGGTCGAGCCGTCGTTGGGTGGGTCGACTGGCAACCAACCACGGGTCGAGCCGTCGTTGGGTGGGTCGGGAGGGTGGGAATCGCGGGTCGAGCCGTCGATGAGCTGGCGGAGTGGCGTAGCGTCGAGGGTCGTGACGACCCGGCGGGTGACGATGTGAACCGGGGCGAACACCGAGCCGCGTGGAGCAGACGGGCGGGCCTCGGGCTCGGCGTGCTGGCCGTCGCCTTCGGGGCGTGGACGTGGCTGCGCGCGACGACGACCTGGCGGGTGATCGACGAGGCGAGCGCCGAGCGGGCGCTGCGGGGACGGCCGTGGGCGCGACCGCGACTCAGGTACACCGAGCGCAGCGACGAGGACACCAATCACAGCCGCCAGTGGGCGGAGACGGGCACCTTCGGGAACCTGCAAATCGGGCGGGAGGAGTACCGCAGCGAGATGACCGACTCGTCGGGCGGACACGAGTCGGTGGCGTCTCCGCAGGGCGCCGCCGTCCGGTGCGATTGGTGGAGCGGGGGTGCTCAGTGGCCCTTCGTCACCAGCCACCTCGTACTGCGGGCGAGCCGCGAGGGGCGGGTGATCCAGTTCCAGTGCGCGATCGAGCCGGGGCGTTGCCACGACGCCGATCCCGCGTCGGACGATCCCAACTGCGCGACCTTGCGGCGGGTGCTCTCGCTCTCCGCCGACGACGGCGCGCGGTGGCGTTGGGCGTTCAGCGACGGCAGCCTCGTCCGCTCGCCCGGACCCGACGACCGCGCCTTCGTCCGGCGGGTGCGAATCGCCGCTGGCGCGCTCGTCGGGGCGACGCTGATCGAGCTGCTCGCCCTCGTCCGGGAGCTGCGCCGACGAGCGAGCCGGCCGCTCATGGCCGACCCGCAGCCCTACCGCACGAGCGCGCTGCTAGCGCCCGCGCCCCCGCCCGACCGCGGCGCACGCTGGCACCGGCTCGCCGCGGCGGCGCTCGTGGCGCTGGCCGTCTGGCTCACGCGGAGCGGGCTCCCGTGACGCTGCGCGGCGCTCGACCGTCGTAGGCCGGGTTCGCCAGCCCCTCGGGCCCCGCCAGCGTCGAGCGTCACCGCCCGCCCCGAATCACTCGCGCGGCCCGTGCCAGCTCCGGCCCTCGTCGCGCGTCTCCAGCAGGTGCAGTCCCCCCGCGGTCGTCACCACCAACAACACCCGCGCCGCGTCGCTGTACAGCTCGACGCCCTGCACCAGCGCGCCGTGCTGCGTCGCCGCGGCGTCCATGAGCACCCGCTCGTCGCCCCACGCCTCGTCCGCCTCGCCGCGCCGCTGTACGCCCACGATCGTCCCGCTCGCCCGCGCGCTGATCAGCGTGCCCCGCGCCGTGCGCGCGTAGCGCTGCGGCCACTCGGGGTGCATCGCCCTCCCCCCGTTGGCCGTCGGCGTCACGTACACCGGCAGGTCGACCGGCTGCGGCGTCGCCGGCGCCTCGACCGCCGC
>JAQBQI010000681.1 GCA_028287085.1 Myxococcaceae bacterium | reverse complement strand
CGGCCGAGGCGGGCGCGGGCGGCCTCGGGGTCGTCGCAGCGGGCGTCGAAGACGGCGTCGAAGTCGTCGTCGCCGGTGGTGAAGTCGGCGGGCAGGGCGGGCACGGGCGCCTCGCGCTCGCCCTTGCGCACGAGGGCGATGCGGGCGGCGTCGGCGAGGCCGGCGGCGCAGGCGAGGGGGCGGCCGCCCCACGGCCCGTCGCTGGCCGAGACCTGGATGGTGTACGGGATGGCCCCGACGCGGCCGTGGAGGGTGGGCACGCCGAGGGCGTCGACGGCGAGGCGGAGGTCGCGGCGCTGCATGACCAGCGACTCCCAGTGGGCCGTGACGACGTCGCGGTCGGCGACGCGGCGGCGCACGACGCCGCGGTCGAGGAGCGCGCGCACGACGAAGGCGCCGAGGGCGAGGAGGGCGAGCGCGGCCGCGAGGAGGAGGGGATCCATGGTGGGCGTCGATCATGGGTAGCACGACGCCACGGCGGGCTCACGCGCGGACGGGGCGTTGTTTGCCCGCCGCGCGGGGCCCATGGTACGCGGCCGACCGATGACACGCGCGGCCACGGTCACCCGCACGACGCGGGAGACCTCCATCACGGTGACCCTCGACCTCGACGGGCAGGGCAACGCGGACGTGCAGACGCCGATCCCCTTCTTGAGCCACATGGTCGACCAGCTCGCGCGCCACGGCGGCCTCGACCTGACGGTGCGCGCGACGGGCGACGTCGAGATCGACGGGCACCACACCACCGAAGACCTCGCCATCGTGCTCGGCCGCGCGGTCGAGCAGGCCCTGGGCGACCGCCGGGGCATCCGCCGCTACGGCGAGGCCACGCTGCCGATGGACGAGGCCCTCTGCCAGGTGGCGCTCGACCTCTCGGGGCGCACCCACTACGTCGAGCGCCTGAACCTCCCGAAGGCGAAGCTGGGCACCTTCGACGTCGAGCTCGCGGGGGTCTTCTTCGAGGGCTTCGCGCGCGGCGCGCTCTGCAACCTGCACGTGCGGCGCATCGAGGGCGAGAACCTCCACCACATCGTGGAGTGCTCGTTCAAGGCGCTGGCGCGGGCGCTGCGCGACGCGGTGCGCGTCGAGGGCACGCTGCTCCCGTCGACGAAGGGCACGTTGACGGAGTGAGCGACGGCGGCGCGATCGTGGTGGTCGACGTGGGCCTCGGCAACCTCCGCTCGGTCGAGCGGGCGCTGCGCGCGGCGCTCGCCGCCGAGGGGCGTGCGCCGGAGATGGTTCGCTGCACGAACGACCCGGGCGAGCTGCGCGAGGCGGCGGCGCTGGTGATGCCGGGACAGGGCGCCTTCGGCGACTGCGCGACGGCGCTGCACCGGCACGGCGGGGCGCTGGCGAAGGCGGTGGGCGCGCACCTCGCGGCCGACCGCCCGTACCTCGGCATCTGCCTGGGCCTGCAGGTGCTCTTCGAGACGAGCGAGGAGGCGGGCGGCGCCCACGGCCTCGGGGTCTTCCGCGGCGGGGTGCGGCGCTTCCGCGACGGCATGACCGACGCGCGGGGCGAGCGCCTGAAGGTTCCGCACATGGGCTGGAACCAGGTGCGCCCGACGGCCGACGCCCACGCCGCGTGGCTGGGCCGCGCGCACTGGTACTACTTCGTGCACAGCTATTTTGTGGTGCCCGAGGCCGCCGCGCTCGGCTGCGTGGCGGGCGAGACCGACCACGGCGGGGCCTTCACCAGCGCCGTCGCGCGGGGCAACCTGTGGGCGGTGCAGTTTCACCCGGAGAAGTCGCAGGCGGCGGGCATCGCGCTGCTGCGCGCCTTCGTGCGGGGCGCGGCGTGATCGTCATTCCCGCGATGGACCTCCTGGGCGGCCGCGTGGTGCGCCTGCACCGCGGCGACTACGACAAGGTCACGGTCTACGGCGACGACCCGGCCGCGGTGGTGGCGGGCTACCTCGACGCGGGCGCGACCTGGGTGCACCTGGTCGACCTCGACGGCGCGCGCGACGGCCGGGCCACGCAGGCGGCGCTCGTCGGCGCGCTGCTCGCCCGCTTCGGCGCCGCGCTCAAGGTGCAGGTCGGCGGCGGGGTTCGCACGATCGGGCAGGTGCGGGCCTACCGCGAGGCGGGCGCGTCGCGGGTGATCGTCGGCACGCGCGCGGTGGAAGACCCGGGCTTCGTGACGGAGGCGGGCGCGGTGGTCGACGTGACGGTGGCGGTCGACGCGCGCGACGGCAAGGTCGCCACCAAAGGGTGGACGGAGACCACCGACGTCGACGCCCTCGAGCTCGCGCGCGACTGCGTGGCCCGCGGCGCGCGCGCGGTGCTGTACACCGACATCGCGCGCGACGGCACCGGCGAGGGCCCCAACGTGGCGGCGACCGAGCGGCTGGCGCGGGCGGTGCCCGGGGCGCTGGTGATCGCGAGCGGCGGCATCGGCTCGCTCGACCACCTGCGGGCGCTCGCGGCGCGCGAGGTCATCGGCGCGGTGGTGGTGGGGCGGGCGCTCTACGAGGGCGCGTTCACGGCGCGCGAAGCGCTGGCGATCGGGGGCGGGCGGTGACGGTCGCGCGGCGCTTGATCCCCTGCCTCGACGTGAAGAACGGGCGCGTGGTGAAGGGCGTGCGCTTCGTCGGGCTGCGCGACGCGGGCGACCCCGTCGATTGTGCGCGGGCCTACGACCTGGCCGGCGCCGACGAGATCACCTTCCTCGACATCACGGCCTCGCACGAGGCGCGCGACATCCTGCTCGACGTGGTCGAGCGCACGGCCGACCAGGTCTTCGTGCCGCTCACGGTCGGCGGCGGGGTGCGCACGCGGGCCGACGTCGACGCCATCCTGCGCGCGGGGGCCGACAAGGTGTCGGTGAACAGCTCGGCGGTGACGAACCCCGGGCTCGTCGAGGAGGTCGCCGGGGCCTACGGGCGGCAGGCCCTGGTGGTGGCCGTCGACGCGCGGCGCCGCGACCCGAACGACCCGGGCGCGGGCTGGGGGGTGTTCACCCACGGCGGGCGCGTCGACACCGGGCGCGACGCGCTCGCGTGGGTGCGCGAGGTCGACCGGCTGGGGGCGGGCGAGATCCTGCTCACCAGCATGGACCGCGACGGGACGGGCCTCGGCTACGACCTCGCCCTGGTGCGCGCGGTGGTCGAGGCGGTGGGCTGCCCGGTGATCGCGAGCGGCGGGGTGGGCACGCTGGAGCACCTCGCGCTGGGGGTCTTGCCGATCGCGGAGGGCGGCGGCGGGGCCGACGCCGCGCTGGCGGCGACCATCTTCCATGACGGTCACTTCACCCTTCGCGAGGCGCGGGACTACCTTCGCTCACGCGGGGTCGTCGTGCGCGACGACGCCGCCCCGGAGAACCGATGAGCGACGCAGTGGCGATGGACGACCTGGTAGACGCGATGTCCCGTCGCGGCGCGCCCATGACGCCCGAGAGCGCGCTGTTCATCGTGCTCCAGGCGGTCGAGTCGATGAAGGGCCGCCGCGTGGTGCTCGACGCGGGCGGCATCGAGGTCGACGAGAGCGGCGCCGCGCGCATCAACGAGCTGTGCTCCCCCGCGGTCGACGACCGCGAGACGCAGGACGGCGTGGCGACGCTGCTGGAGACGGTGCTCGCGCCGGCGCCCGCGACGATCCTGGAGCTGACGGCGCGGCTGCGGGGCGACGCGGTGTTCACGCACTCGGCGCTGGCGTCCGAGCTGGCGGCGGCGCTGGTCCCGCTGAACCGCGGGGCGGCGCAGCGGATGCTGGGGCGGCTGGTGCGCGAGCACCACCGGCCGGCGCGCCCCGAGGCGGGCGCCGAGGCGGCGGCCGACGCCGACGAGAAGCTCACGCAGGGCCTCGACGAGAAGGGCGACGCGAAGTCCGAGCGCGCCGACGCGACCGAGCCCGACGCGACGGTGCGCGACGACTGGGACCGCCCGGCGAAGAAGGGCCCCAGCACGGCGCAGGCGCTGCTGGTGTTGACGCTGTCGACCGCGCTGCTGGGCGCGGCCGCGGTGTTCTTGTGGAGCCGGCTGCGGGGCTGAGCGCCCGGCCGGGTCAGAGCGTGAGCAGGTAGACCACCGCGTCGTCGTTGGCGGCGGTCACGCCCGCGTCGGGGCTGGGGGCCGCGACGCCGCGCACGCCGACGAGCGCGACCCGGGTGCGCGCCGGGTTGAGCGCGGCGCCCCAGAAGAAGTCCGACGCGCCGCCGAAGTCGTAGGTGCGGATGCCCCGCGCCCCGAAGCTCGGGTCGGGCTGGCCCGCGCCGTCGAGCACCGCGAGCATGCCGTCGACGTTGTCGCTCGTCGGGCGCCCGCCGCCGAGCAGCAGCGTGCGGCCGTCGGGCAGCGCGACGGCCCCGCGCGCGTTGTCGTTGAACATCGCGAGGTCGAGGCGCGCGACGCCGGCCGTGCCCCAGGTGGGGTCGAGCGCGCCCGCCGCCGAGACGCGCAGCGAGACCCAGTCGAGGCTCTCGGTGGCGGCGTTGCGCCCGTAGCCCGCCGTCACGAAGGAGGTGCCCTGGAGCACCGCGCCGTAGGCCTCGGTGGTGGCAGCCAGCACCGTCGGCGCGAACACGCCCGCGGTGCCGAAGGTCGCGTCGAGCACGCCCGCGCTCGTGAGCTTGAACAGCACCGGCTTCACCACGCCGCCGTCGTCCATGTAGCCCGTCACGATGATCGAGCCGTCGGCGAGGATCGTCGCCGTGCGCGGGCTCGCGCCGCGGTGGTTGATGTCGAGGGTGGCGAGGCCGTTGGTGCCGAAGCTCGCGTCGCGCACGCCGTCGGCGCTCAGGCGCAGCACGGCGAAGTCGGTGTCGGTTCCGCCCGCGCGCTTCTGCGCGCCGGTGACCACGAGGCGCCCGTCGCCGTACGCGCTCAGGCCCCACGCCGAGTCGGCCACGTAGCCGGTGCCCACCGCCTCGCCCGCGCTCAGGTCGAGCGTGACCACGCCGTCGGTGCCGAAGCTCGGGTCGCGCGTGCCGTCGGCGTTGAAGCGCGCCAGCGCGAGGTCGCGGTCGCGCACGTCGGCGGCGCCCGCGTGCTCGACCGTGGCCGCCACGACGATCCTGCCCGAGGCCTGCACCACGATGCCGCGGGCCACCTCGCCGCCGAGGCCGACCGCGAGGTTGCGCCGCGCGAAGCCACCCCCGCCGAAGGTCGTATCGAGCGCGCCCGCCGGGGTGAACTTCGCGACCACCGTCTCGAAGTCGGCCGTCGCCGCGACGTTGCCGTTGGACACCACGCCCGTCGCGTAGAAGTTGCCCGCGGCGTCGTAGGCCACGCCGAAGAAGCGGTCGTGCCCGGCGGCCGACACCGGCACCACCCGCGGCGCCGCCGGGACGCCGCTGTCGGGCGCGCCCGCGTCGACGGGTGAGCCCGCGTCGACCGGCGTGCCCGCGTCGACTTGAGTGCCCACGTCGACCTGTGAGCCCGAGTCGAGCGCAGTGCCCGCGTCGACGGCGGCGCCCGAGTCGGGGGTGCCCGAGTCGGTCGCGGCCTGGTCGTCGCCATCGCAGCCCGCCGCGAGCAGCAGGGACAGCGAGAACACCGGGAGGAGAGCGACCGGAACAACGGATCGGATCGTCATGTCTTGTTTTCCTGTCGTGAGGTGATTGTGAATGCGGGCCATGTGATCGACTTCAAGGCGAGCGGGCCCAGGTCCACTCGAGGCCGGCGAAGACCTGGCGGAAGCCGGCGGGCTGGATGCCCTGCGGGGCGCGGTTGGCGACGTAGATCTGGTCGGTGAGGTTGCGGCCCGCGACGTAGACGGTGACCCCGGTGGAGCGCACCGCGTAGCCGACGCGGGCGTCGACGGTGAGGTAGCCGGGCAGGCGTCCGACGACGCCGTCGGTCGACTGCGCGACGGTGTTCTCCTTGTCGGCGAACTGGCTCGCCACGTAGGAGGCGCTGACCTGCGCGGAGAGCCCCGCGCGGTGCACGAAGCGGAGCTGCGCGTAGAGGATGTGGCCCGGCGCGTAGGGCACGCGGTTGGCGTCGAAGAGGCCGCCGACGAAGTCCGCGACGGGCAGCCATGTGTAGTTGATCGTCAGCGGCACCGAGACGGTGGTGGAGTCCGGGCGCAGCAGCGCGGCGAGGTCGAAGGTGACGCTCGACTCGACGCCGACGTGGCGGCTGTGGCCGGTGTTGAAGCCCGACGCGGAGACCGCGCCGCCCGACTCGCTCGGGGGGATGATCTGGTTCTCGAACTCGATGTGGAAGGCCGCGACCTCGGCGTTCAGCCAGCGGCCGGGGCGGGCGCGGAAGCCGAGCTCGGTGTTCCAGGAGAGCTCGGGGTCGAGCTGGAGGTTGGCGCCCGCGGGCGAGACGGCGTCCTTGGTGCGCGGCGGGGCGTAGCCGCGGTGCACGCCCGCGAAGAGGGTGAGCGGCGCCGCCACGCGGTACGACACGCCGAGGCCCGGGATGAGCGCCGCGGTCGACGCGCGGCCGAAGACGTCGGCGTCGCGGTAGCTGGTCTGGCCCGCCGCGTCGGTGACCGCCTCGCGGATCACGCGGCGGTCGCTCCAGAAGCCCTCGAAGCGCACCCCCGGCGTGACGAAGAAGCGGTCGCCGAAGCCGAAGCGGTGCTGAATCGCGGCGGCGAGCGCGTAGCCGTTGCGGATCTCGTCGGCGATCGGCACGCCCGAGCGCCCCGTCGGGAAGGACGAGATGAAGCGCGCGTCGTCGGCGCTCTCGTAGTGGAAGCGCGCGAGCGCGGTGAGCTCGCCGGAGAGCGACCCGCGGGCCCAGCTCCAGGTGAGGCGGGGCTCGACGCCGAAGACGTCGAAGGAGCGGTCGTTGGTCGCCGCGGTCTGGCGGAAGAAGACGCTCCCGCCGTCGTTGGTGGGCGCCACGCCCGCCTCGCCGGGCGCGCCGCAGCGGCCGAGCGGATCGCAGACGCGCTCGTAGGCGGCGCCCGCGTCGCTGCGGTCGTACTCCTGGCGGCGCCACGCGCGGTTGGTCTGGTAGGCGTAGACGTTGGTGCGCAGCAGCACCGTCGGCGAGGCGACGTACTGGTGCGTGAGCGCGAGCGCGTAGCGGCGGATCTGGAAGTGGTCGTTGCGCGCGCCGTTGAGGGTCGGGTCGAGCGCGAACTGCGGCGCCGTCACGCCGAGGTAGGTCGCCGCCGACGACTCGTCGTAGTAGTCGAGCTTGAGCTGCGCGACCGCGCGCGGGGAGAGCTGGAGGCGCAGCCGGCCCGCGACGTCCATGAGCGCGAGGTCGAGGTTGCGCGGCCCCTCGAAGCGGCGGTGGATCACGTCGAGGCGCCACCCGATGGGCCCGTGCGTGGCGCCCGCGAAGGCCTGCGCGAGCAGGTAGCCGTAGGAGCCGTAGCGCAGGTCGACGCCCACCGTGGGGCGGCGCGGCGGGTCGCGCGTGACGTAGTTGATGACCCCGCCGATGGTCTGCGGGCCCCAGAGGATCTGGCCGCTGCCGCGCACCACCTCGACGCGCTCCATGCGCTCGATGGGCGGGGTGTAGTAGAGCTCGGGGGAGCCGTAGGGGTTGAGCGAGACGGGCATCCCGTCCTCGAGCACCAGCACCTTGCGGCTGCGGTTGGGGTCGAGGCCGCGGATGCTGATGTTGAGCCGCAGGCCCATCGGGTCCTCGCCGACGACGTTGAGGCCGGGCACCGTGCGCAGGACGTCGCCGCCGCTCTGCGGGGCGAGCTGCACGAGGTCCTCGCGGCGCACGACGGTGGCGCTGCCGGGGGTGCGGTCGAGCGCGCGCGGAGCTTCGCCGACGACGTCGACGC